>JBDTLN010000012.1:0-12204 GCA_039934795.1 Bauldia sp.
TTGTGAAATATGAAAATCTACGCTTGAATATCAGAAAATCCGATACTGTGGCGCGGAAATAGGCAGGGGCAGAATGAGCCTATCGCTTCGGCACTTGCAGTATTTCGTCGCGACGGCCGAGACCGGGCAGGTGTCGCGGGCGGCGGTTGAGCTCAACATCTCCCAGTCGGCGGTAACCGGCGCGATCAAGCAGATCGAGAGCCGCATCGGCGCGCAGCTTTTCGAGCGCCGCTCCAACGGCATGACGCTGACGCGCGAAGGGTCGCGCTTCCTGCAGCACGCCCAGAACATCGTCGCCTCCGTGAACGAAGCGCTTCGGGTGCCGACGGCGACCACCGCCACGATCCGCGGCCAGCTCCGGATTGGCATCACCTATACGGTGGCGGGCTACTTTTTCCCCCAGCATCAGGCGCGCTTCGCGCGCAGCCATCCCGGTATTTCGGTCGAGATGACGGAAGCTCCCCGGTCGGCGATCGAAGACGACCTCCTCGCCGGGCGGCTCGATATCGCCGTGCTGCTTACGTCCAACCTCGAGAATGCCGATGATCTCGCTTACGAGACCCTGATGCGGTCACGCCGGCGCCTGTGGCTGCCGGTCGACCATCGGATGGTGCGCCTGAGCGAGATACGGCTCCAGCACGTTGCCGAGGAACCTTACGTCATGCTGACGGTCGACGAGGCGAGCCAGACCGCCGAACGTTACTGGCAGCTCACGCCCTACCGGCCACGGGTCATCTTCCGGACCTCGTCGGTCGAGGCCGTGCGCAGCATGGTGGCCAATGGCACGGGCATCACCATTCTTTCCGACATGGTCTATCGACCCTGGTCACTCGAAGGGCAGCGCATCGAGACGCGCACCCTCGCCGATGTCGTTCCGTCGATGGATGTCGGGATCGCGTGGCGGCGCGACGCAGACCAGTCGCCGGCGGTCCATGCCTTCCGCGATTTCTTCGGCCGCACCTTCAGCGGCGCGGCGAACTGAGCGCTACTGAATCTGCTTCCGCCAGGCATTCTTGACGGCGATCTTGCCGTCGCGGATCGTGAAAACATCACATCCGAACACTTCGACGCGCGTCCCGTCCCGCTTGGTACCGACAAAAATCCATTGCGAGCACGCATCCGCACCGGAGGCGAAATGGCGCGCCTTGGTCCATTGGGCATCTGGATAAAGTTCCCAGACCGCGCTGAATCCTTTTCGCAGCGCCTCGCGGCCGGCGAACGTCGTCCCGGACGGCGCTGGACCTGCCGAAGAATAAAAGACCCCGTCGTCGGTCATGCACTCGAGGAGGATCTCAACGTCGTGGGCATTCCAGGCGTCCGCGAAGCGTTCGAGAAGTTTCAGGGTAGCTGAATCGGACATCGGCGGCTCGTTGGTTGAACGGGAACTCCAGTCGTCATACCGCCTTACCGGCCTTGTGCCAGAACGGCGGACAGGGCGCGGCCGTATTCGGTGTTGGCGAGACTTGCCGCCTGACGGGCGAAATCGTCGGCACTGATCCACTTCGCGGCATAGGCGATCTCCTCCGGGGAGCCAATCAGGTAGCGCTGACGGGCCTGGACGACGCGGATGAGTTCGGCGGCTTCAAGAAGCGAGGTGTGCGTGCCGGCGTCGACCCAGGCGAACCCGCGGCCGAGCGGCTCAACCTGAAGCCGGCCTTCGGCAAGGTAGGAATTGTTGAGGTCGGTTATTTCGTACTCGCCCCGCGCCGACGGCTTCAGCACCCGCGCCCGCTCAACGGCGCTGCCGTCGTAGAAATAGAGGCCGATCACGGCCCAGTCGGATTTCGGCTCCGCCGGCTTCTCCTCGATGGCGAGGGCACGCCCGCCCTCACCGAAGGTGACGACGCCGTAGCGTTGCGGATCGTGGACGCGATAGGCGAACACCGTGGCGCCCGACTCTTGTTCGCTCGCCCGTCGCAAAAGGTCCGACGCGCCGTGCCCGTAGAGCACATTGTCGCCAAGGACGAGACAGCTCGGGCCACCATCGACGAACGATGCGCCTATGGCGAAGGCTTGGGCGAGCCCGTCCGGCCGCGGCTGGACCGCGTAGGACAGGTCGATGCCCCATTGGGTGCCGGTGCCTAGCACGCGTCGGTACGCGCCTGCGTCCTCGGGCGTGGTGATGATCAATATCTCGCGAATCCCGGCCAGCATCAGGGTCGAGAGTGGGTAGTAGATCATCGGCTTGTCGTAGACCGGCAGAAGCTGCTTGGAGACCGCCAGCGTCACCGGATGAAGGCGCTTGCCGGAGCCGCCGGCGAGGATGATCCCTTTCCGCCTCATGGCTTGCCCCCGGGAGCGAAGAGCTGGGTCACCACACGGTCGACCTCGCTCCGCCAGTCTGCCGCATGGAAGCCGAAGACCGTCGCGAACTTCGCGGAGTCGAGCACCGAGTTTTTCGGCCGCCTTGCCGCGGCGGGGAGTCTCGCGCCCATGACCGGATTCACTCTCGGCCGGCGCGCCGTGAAGCGCGCCTGGACTTCGACAATGCGGCTGGCGAAGTCATGGCGGCTGGCCGCACCGCTGCCGGCGACGTGATAAGTGCCCCATTGAGCCGTGCCCCGGTCGATGGCCTCCGCGGCAATGAGGATCGCCCGGGCAAGATCGCGCGTCGACGTCGGCGAGCCGACCTGATCGGCGACCATATCGATTGCATCGCGTTCAGCGGCAAGGCGAAGCACCGTCTTCAGGAAATTTGAGCCGTGAATGCCGAAGAGCCAGGCAGTGCGCAAAATGAGATGGTCGGGCATTGCATCGCGGACGGCAGCCTCGCCGGCGGCCTTGCTTCGGCCATAGGCCCCAGTCGGCGCTACGGGATCATCTTCGCGATAGGGTCCGGTCTTCTCTCCGTCGAAGACATAGTCCGTCGAGATGTGCACCAGCGGCACCCCTGCCGCAACGCACGCCGCGGCGAGCATCCCCGGGCCATCGCCATTGACCGCCATGGCCCGGCCCGGCTCGCTCTCGGCCTTGTCGACGAGGTTGTAAGCGGCGGCGTTGATCGCCAGCGAGGGACCCGTCTCCGCCATGGCGCGCGCGATCTGCTCCGATACGGTGATGTCGGCTGTTTCTCGTCGAACGCCCTTGAGCGCGACGCCTTCCGCAGTGGCCGTCGTCGCCAGTTCGGACGCCAGTTGACCGCCGGCGCCGAACACGAGAATCAACGGAGCGCCCGCCGCCAGGCGATGCCGTCGACACCGGCGCGCAGCGGTTCCCACCATGCGCGGTTGGCAATGTACCAGCGCACGGTCTTCTCCAGCGCACGCTCGAAATGCTCCCGAGGCGCCCAGCCAAGTTCGTTGCGAATCTTCGTCGCATCGATGGCGTAGCGCAGGTCGTGGCCCGGCCGATCGGCGACAAAGCGGATCTGTTCCGAAGCGCAACGCCCATTGTCTGCCAGCCGGTCGACGGCCGCGCAGATTTCCCGGACGACATCGAGATTGGTGCGCCCGCCTTCGCCACCGATGACATAAGTCTCGCCGTTCTTTCCCGTCTCGGCGACCAGCATCAGCGCCCGCACGTGATCCTCGACGAAGAGCCAGTCGCGGACATGGCGGCCGTCGCCATAGACGGGCAGTTCGCGACCCTCGATGGCGTTGATCGTCATCAGCGGAATGAGCTTTTCCGGAAACTGGTAGGGTCCGAAATTGTTGCTGCAGTTCGAGATGACGACCGGCAGACCGTAAGTTGCGTGCCAGGCACGCACGAGATGGTCCGATCCTGCCTTCGAGGCGGAATAGGGCGAGTTGGGCCGATACGGCGCTGACTCGTCGAACGCGCCAGCCGGCCCGAGCGAGCCATAGACCTCGTCGGTCGAAACATGGTGGAAGCGAAAGCGTGCCTTCCGCTCCGGCGACAGCCGCCGCCAATGGGCCAGCGCGGCGTCGAGGAGAACGAGCGTGCCGACAACGTTGGTCTTCACAAACTCCGCCGGCCCGTCGATCGAGCGATCGACATGACTTTCGGCGGCAAGATGCATGACGATGTCCGGCGATGCCTCATCGAATATTTCGCGCATACGGCGTGAATCGGTGATGTCATCTCGGAAGAACCGGTAGCGCACATCCTTTGAGGCCGCGGCAAGCGAACTGAGATTGCCGGCGTAGGTCAGCTTGTCGACAACGGCGACCTCGTGGCTCGTGCCGGCGATGAGATGGCGGACGACTGCCGAACCGATGAAGCCGGCGCCGCCGGTGACGAGGAACCGAAGCGTCATCTCCGCCCTGCCATGACGAATGGCGAGGAAATCGCCTCAAGCAGCGGCAAGGCGCGGTCCCTTTCCGAAAGGATGGCGTCGCCGGGAGAGTATGGCCATTCGATACCGATCGCCGGGTCGGAAAAGAGGATACCCCCTTCTGCGGCGGCGGCGTAGTAGGCGTCGCATTTGTACGCCACGTCGGTTTCGGGTTCGAGGGTGGAGTAGCCATGGGCGAAGCCGGCCGGGATGTAGAGCTGGTTGCCGGCCGCTGCACTGAGGCTCGCCCCCACCCACTTGCCGAAGGTCGGCGAGCCGGTCCGGATGTCCACGGCCACATCGAAGATGGCGCCGCGGAGAACGCGGACGAGCTTGGCCTGGGCAAAGGGCGGCGCCTGGAAGTGGAGGCCGCGGATCGTTCCGGCGCGCGACGACAGGATCTGGTTGTCCTGGACAAATTGCGGCGGCAATCCGAACTCGGCGAACGCGCCCGCCCGGTAGGTCTCCATGAAGTTGCCGCGCGCGTCGGAATGGCGCGTCGCGGCGATCACGCAGACGCCGGGGATCGCCAGTTTGGTGGCGCTGAAGCTCAAGGTGTCCCCTTCAGTCGCGCTGACTGTCGAAGCGAGGTCTCATCCGACACGCACCGCGGCGCTCTTGCCGCGTTCATTCCGATGGTCGAGCAACGGCTGCAGCGCGGCCAGCACCGAGCGCCCGACCGCCTCGATCGTGGTCGCCTGGCGTAGCCGCGGCGCATAGGCCCGTGTCTCCGCGAAATACCTTGGCGACGTGAGGCGGGTCTCGTCGGCGGCGTCGGCGACGTCGAAGCCGTGCTCACGGAAATAGGCGGCGACGGAACTGTCGGGATTGCAGCCGAACGGAATCCCGGAGGCGACAAATTGCTGCGCCTTGGTTGGCGGCTTGGTCGCTTGGTTGAAGCTCGTGCCCTTGATGTCGATCGCCGCCCTGCAGTCGCGCATCAATTCGGCCTGCGCGTCTTCCGACCACTGAAAGGCAGGGTGGCCATTGATCGCATGCTCGCCGAAATCGAGCCTCAGGCCGAGCCTGTGGGCGTCAAAATGCGCGGCGATGCGCCCACGCTTGCTTTTCAGATCGGTCAGAATCCTGACCTCGCTCGAGACCGGATGCGCGGCGAGCCACTGCACGAGATGCGGGACGTGCTCGCAAGCTCCGATCCAGAGAAGGAACCCCGTCGGCTTGTAGTCCGCCAATGTCGCCAGCGAGAACCGCCCATGGTGCTCGATGATGACCATGTCGCGGCAATAGGGCGCGATGTGCGGGCGCAACGCCTCACTGTGCAGGAGCACGAGGTCGCAACCGCGCAATGCGACGGAATCCTCCGCGATCTCGGCCGATCCGTAATACGCATCGATGGGCGCATACACCATCCGGCCGCCGCGGGCCTTGACCGCGGCGACGAAGGCAGCCGGCGGGCGGCGCTTGACGACGACGGTGATATCGGCCGCGGGGGGCGCCGCGAAATCATCGAAGGTCGCGACGTTCATATAGGTGGCGAGTTCCCCGGCCAGGCCGCGGCCGACCCATTCCCAGGACGGCGCGGCGGTGCGCGGCCCTATGGCGAGGGTCGTCATGATCCCTCGGCCTTCTTGGCGGAAAGACCCACGGCGCCCCCGCGGTTGCGGTCGAGCTTGGCCTTGATGAGATGCAGGAATTCGTCCCGCGACCGGTCGCCATTGCGCAGCGACCGGTTCATGTCGTGCTGGCGATGGTAGGTGACCGTCTCCGGAAGCAAGTGAACCCTCAGCCCGAGTCGAGCGATCGAACGGTCGAGATCGCCGAAGGTCTCGGATCTCCCGTCCGCGTCATCTCGCAGAAACGCGGTGGTGACCAGCCCGCTCATGGCCGGCCGCTCCCGTCGATGATTTCGCGCAAACCTTCCGCGACCCGACCCGGATCGTTGTCCAGTTCAAAGCGATAGCACGGCAGAGTAGTCGTAAGAGCCGCCAAACGCGAGAAGTCGTCGGGCTGCATGCCGAAGCGCAAGTGGTAGGCGCGACTGTCGCGGACGAGGGCATGAAATGCGTCGCGCGGCGTTGTCCGATTGATCGCCGCGCGGCCTGAGCCAATGACCGGAACGACAATTGCGGCGATCCGGGTAGCGGCCACGACCCGCCCCTGCCCGGCTGCGTCGGGAAACAGGACGGCCTTTTCCTCGCCGGCTTCCGGCTCGATCCATCGGCCGGAGAGGCCGGGCCACCGCGCTGTCTGCGCCGGAAATACGCGCGCCGAACCGTAGATGCTGTAGCCGGTGAAGGAGCCATCGTCGGCGCGGGCGACAGCAACGGAATCGTCGCCGAGAAAGTCCAGCCCGCCGTAGAACCCGTCGATCGAGGTCGTTGTCTTGCCCCGCCCGCTGCCGCCGACAATCATGGCGCCCCGTCCGTCGAGGGAGACGAGGCCGGCGTGAACGTCTTGCGCGCCAAGCGTCCGGCAGAACTCGCTCACCATGCGCTGGAGCGGACGGGCGCCGTCGGACACGGTGAGACGACGGGCGTCGGCGAAGGCCTCTATCAATCCGGCGGTCGCCCGGTCGAACCATATCGTGCTGTCGGGTCGTTCCTCGCAGAGGTAGCGGGACCGATCATAGGCCGTCGCCTGCCAGCCCTCGCCTCCCGACCGCCAACCGGCGGCGTCCGGCAAGGGTGGGCGCGGCACGCCTGTCGCGGCGCAGTCCCAAATCCGGATCGACGGCCCATCCGGTTCCGTATCGTGGCTGTCGGGCGCGACGAGGTGAGAAAAGGTCGGGAACACCAGCCGGTCCAGCGTCGCCCCCACGATGGTCAGCCTTACCTTTCGGCCGGCAAGACCCAGCACGGCCGTTCGCACCTCGCCAGGCCGTTCTGCGACGGCCCGCGCAAAGCCGATTGCCGCTTGAGGCCGAGGGATTTGCGTTGTGCTTCCCGGCTCGATTTCACGCACTGGAGCTGCCGCGAGGCCGGTCACAATCAGTTTCCGGGTGCGCGCTTGAACTCCGGCAGGGGCGGATCGAGGGCCAGCAGGTCCTTCATGTCGGCGTAGACGTGGAGATGCGGCGCCTGATAGGCCGGCGCCGCCAATTCCGCTGTCGCAATCGGGCCGGCCTGGGCCTTGCCGCCATCGGCCGCCAGAATAAGCGATTCGGATACGAGCTGTGCACTGAGCGCACCGACGTCGGCCTCGGCCTGCTGCGGCGCTATCCCGTACCGATCGGCAAGCGCGGCGGCGATCTCGCCGACCGTGTGCCCGGCCACGATCAAACGCCAGACGTCGGCACCGATCAGATCGAGGCTGTAGTAGTCGCCCTTTTCCAGATTCATGATCACCGCTTCGCCATCGATGATGTCGGCGACCACCGCGGGATGGTTGACCTCGAATCGAATGCCCGGCTCGGACGCGACCGCTTCACCCGTCATAGAATCTCCTGTTGGGCTGCGCCCCACTCAGCGCAGAAACTTTAGGAACAAACCGTTGCGCGTTGCAAGCGACAGGGGAAATCTGGCGTAGCTGACGCCGGACTTCCACGCAGCGTAGTCGAAGCTGAGTTGATCGCGGCGCGAACCGGTTTCGATCTCGCGCCACCAGGTTTCGTTGAACCGGCGGATCGCGGCCGAATGCCGGCGGAGTATGACCGGCACCTCGGCAAGGCCGAGCTCGGCCGGCATACCCTCGCGGCGATAGCGCTCCATCTGCGCGTCGATTACTTCGGGCAGGTCGAGCTCGCGCTCCTTGCACGCCTCGGCTTCCTCGTAGACCGACTGGCGCGCGTGGTGCGCAAATACGCACAGGTCGAACTCGCCCATAAACAGCGGGATCAGCCGCGCGAGCGGCAGCGGGAAGACGACCGAGACTGAGGCATCGAGCCAGAGGCTGAACCCGGCATCGGTCGCCAGGTGCGCGTTGGCCTTGTACCAGCGCGAGGCGCGCTGCGGCCCGACGGGAGGCGGTTCGAATTCGGCGACTCGCCAACGGCGCGTCCGGGGGCCGTGAGCCGCGACGGTCGCGGGGTCGAGGAATGCCACGAACTCGGTGTCCGTCGTCGCCGAACGAGGCTGATGCTTCAACACGTCGTAGCCGTCGGTGATCGTGGTGTAGGCGACCAGCCTGCCGACATCGCGCTCCGCTGCGGGCGGGAGCCGGCTTCGATCGGGGCCGGCATCGCTCCGGCTGCGGAGGCGTGCCGCATCACCGGGAAAGTCCGCCACGGCGTTGTCGCCGCGATCAAAAGCCGGTGCCGGGAAGCCGATAGCCCGCGCCCGCATCGCAAGATCGGCAAGCGCGAAGGGCAGCGCGTGATAGTCCTCATCGAGCCCGCCAAGCGCGTGCCAGAGGTCGGCCCTCGTCAAAAGGCTCCCGGCGCTATCCACCATGCCGAGGTCGGGCTGCTCTTCAAGGCGCGCGATGCCGGATTGCGCGGCCGCGAGCGCCGACCCTGCGCCCGGTGCAGCAAGCAGGATGAGGGTGCCGAGGGCGGCGGCGGAGGCCCGGTTGACCAAGGCGACGAGACTCTCGCCCTCCCGCATCGCCAGTCGGATGGCATCGACTCCAGGGATCGCGGCTGGCGCAGCCGAGGCAGGCGAGCCGGCGACAATGAGCTGGCACTTGGGGACCCCGTCGAGACGAAGCGCCTCAAGGGCGGAGCGCACCCCATCGAAGGTCGGCTCGATAAGGATGACCGACAACCTTGGCCGCCTGGCGCCGATCCGGTCGAGAAGGAGGCTGCGCGGCACAGTGCGCGGATCCAGCCGCTGAACCGGCGGATCGCCTCCTACTTCGCGGCCGGTGTCTCTATCCCCCACGGGTCGAACCGGGAGTCCGTTCGGGAAACGCGATGGCCAAGGCCCCGGCAAGTGGCCGGTCGTAGCGATGGTAGATGCGCGAATAAGGCCGCAACCGCGCCCGGTCGGACTGCCAACCCGTGTTGATCTGGCGGAAATGCCGATAAACTGTGCCGTCAGCTTGCGCCACCGGAACTGCCGACGTTTCAGCGGTCGTGGAACGGACATTGTGTACGCACCAATCCAGATCGTCGCCGCATCGCTCCGGAACTGCGATCCACTTAGTCCGCAACAACCGACGACGGCGCAGTCTGCCGAACCGCCATTGCGACCGGCGCCCGTAGAGACAGTCGGTATGTCTCACTCGATCCGCGGCGCTTTCGCCGGGCGAGCCCGTCATCTCAGCCCAGACCCCTGGGAACTGCAATGCTGCTGCCCCGCTCCGCTCGACATGTTCGAACAGCGAGGCGCCATCCGACGTCACGACCAGCTCGTCGATGTCGGTGTTGAGCACCGAGCGGGCCTCGGCGCAGTAGCGCCAGCGGGCATGTTCGAGCATGCCCGGCTGGCAGTAGTACGAATCCTGGGCCTGGGCGCGGCCGACGCCCGGGCCGATCGGGAACCGCCACGGGACAACGAGACATGAGACAAGTTCCGGAATTCCGGCAAGTTGCTCGATCAGATCGGCCGTCTCGTAAATGGTGGAGCCGTTGTCATAGAGGAGCAATGCGTCGGCGCCGTGGACGCGGATGTTGAATTGAAGCCAGTCGCGAATCCACGGTACAGGGTTGTTTTTGGATAGGGTCAGCAACACGCGCCGGCCTTTGAGCAGGTCCCGTCCCGAAGGCCTTATCGGAACGACAATCTCCCGGCCCGACACCGTGATGGATATCCGATCGGCCCCCGCGAGAGCCGCGCCGGTCAGGCGGAATCGGCAGCTGGGCTGGAAGTCCGAGCGCGGCGCCCGGTACGCGGCATGAAGCGGAACCGGCGAGCCCGGCACGCCGAATGTGGCGGCCGAGACCGCCGCCTCGTTGTCGAGAAGCGGCGGCCCGATGCAAACTACGCCTCGACCGTCCGCTTCACGAAACACGTCGTAGAAAAGCGTGTCGAAATCGAAGATGCTCTCATAGTTGGCCTGACGCTGCTCGACTGCCCTTGGCGGCGTCCGCTTCAGCCCGAATGCCGGGAGTTGAACGGTTGAAAGCCCGAAGTCCGCCTGGTGCAGACCACCAGGCGTCGATTGGCTCGATGACGGCAAGGGAGCTGATTGCGCCTGCATCGTTATCTACGGCGCGGGCGAGCCGGCCGGCATTCGCAAGATGCCGGCGACAATGCCGAGCCGTCTGAAGGGGCGCGCAATATACCAGGCCGGCGTCCAGCGCAGGCCGCGCTCCGCGCACCACGTTTTCAGATGCGTCGGCGATGGCAGGACCAGCCAGCGCGCAATCGCCACGCGCGAGCGCCAGCCACTTTGCGCGATCATGCCGGTCAGCCGACCGGGACGCCGCCTCAGCTCTCTGAGGACCGCGTCCTTCTCCGCCGAGGGCGGCCTTCGCGCCTCCAGGGCGTCGAACAGAGACTCGGGAATGTCGATTTCGATGACCCCAGCCAGGTAGGTGAACATCGCAAGGACCGGCAGCGCCAGACCGCCGGCGACGGCGGTTTTGGCGAGCGCGTCCCATTTGTCCGGGGTCAGGCGATGCTTGCGCAAGATCAAGGCAGCATCGACGACCCAAGAGGGCGAGCCGCCGGCGCCGTCGGCTGCCAATCCGCAGACTTGAAGGAGCATATCGGTAGCGCCGAGCATTGCGACGCTCTCGCCGGCAATCTCGATCGTGCCAGCCCGCGCGATCAGAGCGTCCTGCGCCAGCAACCATCCGCGCGTCGGCAGCAAGCGGGTGTGCAACTGGACCGGCAGGCCGTCCCGATGGAGCAGCACAACCGTGCCGGTGTCGCCGGGCTGAATACCGTCGAGGTTGAAGCCGGCGGCTTTGAGGCCGGCGGCAGCCTTGCCTTGATCGACGACGGAAACCAGAAGATCGATGTCGTGACAATGGCGCGTGCCTGGCCGGGGATAGACCGTCTCGGCGAGCGCTACGCCCTTGAGGAGCACGGGCTTCACCCCCACCTGCCGCAGGGCTGACAGCACTGACGCCAGGATCTCGCGAACGCGCGCTGCCCGTTGCTCTTCCCACAGCACCCCGGCGCGGAGCACGGCGGCGAGTTGCGGATTTGCCGAGCCAGCTTCGCTGCCAAGGGTGGCGTGCAGCATCGGATAGAGGCGGCGCAGTGCCGGCCGTTCCGCGAAGATCGAACCGGGCGCGCCGGGGGCGCCAATACCGGCCGCCCACGCTGCCGCGGTTGCGCCGCGGTCGATGCCGAGGCAGACGCGGAGCAACGCCGTCTCCGCCGCATCCGGCAAGAGGACGGCGAGCGTATCGGCGAGGGCAGGCGGTCGGCGCGTCGCCGTCATCGAAACGCGATCCTTGTCAATGCGGCGTCATAGGTATCAACAAAGCGATCCCAGCGGAAATGTTCAAGCGCCCGCCGGCGTGCAGCCTCGCCCAGCCGATCGGCCCGCTGTGGATCGTCGAGGAGCGTGGCGATAGCGCCGGCGAGAGCCGGCGGATCGTCCGGTGCGACGAGGAGACCGGTTTCGCCGTCGATGACGATTTCAGGCAGACCGCCGATCGCCGCGGCCACCACCGGCCGGCCCATCTGCGCCGCTTCAAGGGCGACGAGGCCGAATGGTTCGATCCGCGACGGCACGACGACCATGACCGCCGACGCCATCTCCTCGTAAACGCGGGCATGGGGCACCGAGCCGGCAAAGACGACCCTTTCCGTGATCGCCAGCCGAGCGGCATCGCCTTGGAGCGCGCCGCGCGCCTCGCCTTCGCCGACGATGGTCAGCCGCAAATCCGGATAGTGCGGGGCTAGGAGAGCCATGGCCGCGATCAGCGTGTCGACGCCTTTGTGAGGAACCAAACGCCCGACATAGAGGAGGTGATTGCGGCGGGGATTGGCCGTTGCCGCGCGATTCTCGACCAGCGGCAGGGCGTTGAGGACAACCGTGCCGGTGGCTGCCACTTCCGGCACGTAGTTTTTCGCCGTCTCCAGCACAGCTGCCGAGCAGGCAGAGACCCACGCCGCGGCCCGCAAGTTCCGGCCAACCAGTGCGTCCGACCGATAAGCCTCGGCGGGAAAGCT
>JBDTLN010000013.1:0-11875 GCA_039934795.1 Bauldia sp.
CGCCCCGCGCAAGCATATTCCCCGCCATCGTGGCCCCTTCCGCGGCATCCTGCGCTTCCACCTCGGCCTGCAGATTCCGATGGAGCCGGACGGGCGCCCGGCGACGGTAATGATGATCGACGATCGCGAACATCGCATCGCCGACGGCGAGGGCCTGTTGTGGGACGACACCTATCCGCACGAGGTATTCAACAATTCCGATCAGCCCCGGATTGCGCTCCTCCTCGACGTTTGGCGACCCAATATGCCGGCGGATATGGAAGTTCTGTCCCGCCTGATCGTCGGCGCGGTTCAAATCGGCATGCGCTATCGCGGTGTTTCCTATTCCGGCTGACTCCTAAAATCGGCCGATTCCCTGCGAAAAATAATTGGAAGATTGACCTGGCTCAAGGCTTTGTGACCCGGCACGCGGCAATCTGCCAATGGACTTCGCTCCCGCCAGCGTCTAATTTCGTAGCGTTCTAAAGAGCAAAGGCTCTTCATGGATTACCGGTCAATTTTTGCCGACGCGCTCGCGGCTCTCCACGTCGAGCGGCGCTACCGCGTGTTTGCCGACATCGAGCGGATCGCCGGCCGTTTCCCGCACGCTGTGCTGCGGTCGGAAAAAGGTGATCGCGAAATCGTCGTCTGGTGCTCGAACGACTATCTCGGCATGGGCCAGCATCCGGCCGTCGTCGAGGCGATGCGCGAGACCGCGCGGCTGATGGGCGTCGGGTCCGGCGGTACGCGGAATATTTCTGGCACCAACCACCCGCTCGTTCTCCTCGAGCATGAACTCGCCGACCTGCACGGCAAGGAGGCGGCTCTCGTCTTCACGTCGGGTTTTGTTTCCAACGAGGCGACGATCTCGACCATCGCCAAGCTCCTTCCCGATTGCGTGATCCTCTCCGACGAGTGGAACCATGCGTCGATGATCGAGGGCATGCGGCGGTCCGGCGCGACGAAGATGATCTTCCGCCACAACGATCTCGATCACCTCGAGTCGCTGTTGAAAGCCGCCGGCCCCGATCGTGCCAAGCTGATTGCCTTCGAATCGGTCTACTCCATGGACGGCGACGTGGCGCCGATCGCGAAGATCGCCGATCTGGCGGATCGCCATGGCGCCATGACCTATCTGGACGAAGTCCATGCCGTCGGCATGTACGGCCCCCGCGGCGGCGGTATTGCCGAACGCGAGGGCGTGATGGACCGTATCGACGTGATCGAGGGGACGCTTGCCAAGGCCTTTGGCGCGCTGGGCGGGTACATCACCGCCAGCCGCGCCGTCGTCGACGCCGTGCGCTCCTATGCGCCGGGCTTCATCTTCACTACCGCCCTGCCGCCGGCCGTCGCCGCGGCGGCTCTCACCTCGATCCGCCACCTCAAGGCCGGTTCGGTGGAGCGAGAAGCGCAGCAGCGGAATGCCGCCTTGACCCGCCAGGCGCTCGTCGCCGCCGGTCTGCCCGTGATGCCGACCGAGACCCACATCATCCCCGTCGCCGTCGGCGATGCGGACCTCTGCAAGAAGGCGAGCGACCTCCTCCTTGAGGATCACGGCATCTACATCCAGCCGATCAACTACCCGACGGTGCCGCGCGGCACCGAACGGCTGCGCATCACGCCGACGCCCTTGCATGGCGAACAACTGATCGCGGGTCTTGTCGCTGCCCTGACGGACGTCTGGGACAGGCTGCAGTTGCCGCGTTTTGGCGGCGAGACCGCCGAGCCGCAGCGTGCTGTGGCCTCGACTGGCGGCGCCCGCGTCGCTGTCTTCCCGCCCGCCGGCGGCTGAGCGCCACGTCCCGAGCTTTACCGTTTGAACCACAGCCGTGCCGTGATCGGTGCGGCAAGGGCGATAAGCACGAATCGCGCTAGCTGGTGAAAGGCGACGTAGGCCGAGTCCATATGAAGGGCGATCGCCACGCTCGTCATGGAGTCCATCCCGCCGGGCGCGAACGCCATCAGCACCTGCGCGAACCCGATACCGGTCAGCCAGGCGATCGCCGCCGCGAAGCACGCGGCAACCCCGAGGCCGACCGCGAGCGCTCCGACCGAAACGGCGCCGATCTGTCGTAGGAGCCAGATGTCGGTGCCCCAGAACCGGCCGCCCACAAAGGCGCCGAGCAAAATGAACCCGGCGACGACGACCGGATAGGGCAGGGTGCCCTCGATCAGGCCGCTGCCATGCAGCGCGGCGCCTATGAAGAAGCTGCCGGCAAGCAGCGCCCCCGGAAATTTGAGCCGCCGGAACAGAAGCCCGCCGGCGACGCTTGCCGCCACCAGCACGATCAGTGCGGGTAACGACGCGACGTTCCATTGGGCCGACGCCGGCGGTGCATGACCGACCGCGACAATGATGCTGGGCAGTGCCGCGACCAGGAAGAACAGGCGAATGCTCTGGCCGACGATGACTTTCGGCATGTCCGCCTTCGTTGCTGCAGCCACCGCCAGCACATAGGAAAGGGCGCCCGGCAGCGACGCGAAGAAGGCGGTTGGACGGTCCCAGCCGCCAATGCGGACAAGAAAGGTTTCCACGGCGAGCTGGACGACGACCACGCTGACCAGGAGGCCCGCAAGGCTGATCGGCCACGCGCCGACCCGGCCCACGAGTTCCGGCGTCACGCCGGCGCCGAGCACGATGCCGAGGAGAACGAGGACAGCGTCGAAGAGCCGGGGCGGCAGCCGGGTATCGAGACGGCACAGCGAAGCGACGGTCACCGCGATCATCGCTCCCGAGAGCCACGCGGCGGGCAGATGGAGCAATGCCGCGGCGATAGCCCCCGCACCGGCGATCGCCAGGGTCATCAGGATGAAGGGCAGGCGCCCGGGTTCAGGCAAGCACGCGGCTTTCGGCGGAAGAGGTTTCGACGCGGTGAGTCCTAGCGGCCGGTCAGCCAGCGCGCCAGCCGCCCGGTCGCTTCGCGCAGCCGTGCTTGATCGCGGAGGAAACAAATGCGCATGAAGCCCTGGCCAGCCTCTCCAAACGTGCCGCCCGGCGCCAGCCCGACAAGCGCCTCGTCGATCAGCCTCATGCAAAGCCGGCTCGTGTCCGGCTCGCCCTCGATCGCAAAGAACAGATAGAAGGCCCCATCAGGCTTGGCGAAACGCACACGGCCGGTTGCGGCCAGACCATCGCAAACGATGTCCCGCCCGGCCCTCGCCCGCACCACCTGCTCCGCGATGAACGCTTCCCCTCCGTCGACTGCCGCGGTGGCGGCGCGCTGCATGAAGGCGGCAACGCCCGAGGTCGAATACTGGACGAGATTCTCGATCGTCGGGCCAAGTTCCGGCGGCGCCGCAAGCCAGCCAATTCGCCAGCCGGTCATCGCCCAGTTCTTGGAGAAGGTATTGACGAAAAGGATGCGATCCTCCGGCTCGGCGACATCCCAGAACGACGGCGCGCGTCCGCCGGCATAGTAGAAGCGGTGATAGACCTCGTCGGCGATAATCCAGAGGCCGCGCTGGCGTGCAAAGGAGAGGATCGCATCGAGCTCGTCCCGGCTCGCCGTCCAGCCCGTCGGGTTGCACGGCGAGTTGAGGAAGATCGCCTTGGTCCGCTCGCCGGCGCTGTCGAACAGCCTGTCGAGATCGAGCTGCCAGCCGGCATTGCCGAGGCGCAGGGGCACCTGCCGCACGGTTGCGCCGGCAATGCCGAAGGCCGCCGCGACGTTCGGCCACTCCGGCGTCGGGACGAGCACCTCGTCGCCCGTCCCCGCCACCACGCGGACGGCAAGCTGGATCGCGTGCATTCCGCCCGCGGTGACATAGAAGCGTTCGGCATCGAAAGGCCTGCCATAGGTCCGCTGATGATAGCCGGCGAGGGCGGCGCGCAGGTCCGGTAGCCCACGCTGATAGGTATAGAAGGTCTCGCCGTCGCGGAGCGACTTGGTCGCCGCTGCCGAGATGAAGTCGGGCGTCGGCAGGTCGCCTTCGCCCACCCAGAGCGGGATCAGGCCCGGCCGGTGCCGGCCATAATTGAAAACCTCGACGATGCCGCTCTCGGGCACGTCGCGCGCCTCGTGGCGGACGGCCGCGATCGGGCGATTGTCATTCATTCCGGGATGCGTTCCGAATGCCGTTCCGGGGAGCGTGGCGCCTGATGCCACATCCCGCCCGGAACGACAATTGTCAGGATCCTACTGCCGCTTGGCGAGAAGATCGCGAATCTCGGCGAGGAGGACTTCTTCACGTGCCGGCCCGGGCGGCGCCGGGGGCGGGGGCTTCGGCATCATCCGATTCATCGATCTGACGATGAGGAACAGGACAAAGGCGACGATGATGAAGTTGATGAGGAGCGTGATGAAGTTGCCATAGGCCAGCGTTGCCCCGGTCTCGCGGGCCAGAGCAAGCGTCGCCTTCGGCTCTCCCGTGAACTGGTAGTAAAGGTTGGAGAAATCGATACCGCCGGTGATCACCCCGACGATCGGCATGATGATGTCGTTGACCAGCGATTGAACAAGGCCGCTGAACGCAGCGCCGATAATGAAACCGATGGCCAGATCGACGAGATTGCCCCTGAGGGCAAACTCCCTGAACTCCTTGAGCATGGTTGACCCCTTTTTGTCGCTCTGTCGCGAATCACCCGGTCCCCGCCCCTGCTGCCGACCGCGACCCGGCCAGAGTATTCCCTTCTCGGCATCAGGCAATCGGCTGGCCATTGGCGGACGGCCGTGACAGATTTCGCCGCCTCGGCGCTCTGCC
The DNA here is from genome assembly GCA_039934795.1 of Bauldia sp. GTDB lineage: Bacteria > Pseudomonadota > Alphaproteobacteria > Rhizobiales > Kaistiaceae > CAMCWB01. The sequence goes on from JBDTLN010000013.1 coordinate 4,681, forward strand.
GCTTGTTTTCATGACGGAAATCGCATGGCCGATCCACGGCAAGCTGCCTGGTGGCGACGGACCGCGGCGCTGGCCGCCGCGGTGGTTGTCGTCTGGGCTCTCATCGGTGTGGTTCTCCAGGTTTTCGATCTCGGCCCCGAAGGTGTCGATCCGCTCGGCTTTCCGCTTGCATGGTTCCTCGCCGCGATCCTTGCACCGGTGGTGATGGCGATCGTCCTGTTCCTCTACGTGCCGTGGCAGAGAGTCATCGACCGCAGCGTCGATGGCACCGAGGATTGAGCCCATCCATGGCACGCCGGCAGATAGCCACCCACGAATTCGGCACGGCCTTCGGCATCTTCGCCGCCTCCTTTGTCGGCCTGGTCGTGATCGTCGCGCTGCTGGGGCAGCTTGGTTTGCCGAATCGTGCCGGGGGAGTCCTTCTCGTCGCGGTGACGCTGATCGCCTTCGCCGGTATCGGCCTTCTCGTGCGGACCATGCGGCGAAGCGATTTCCAGTACGGCGGTCGTAACGTCCCGGCATTGCACAATGGCATGGCGACCGCCGCCGCTTTCCTCGGCGCCGGCGGCTTTCTCGGCCTCACCGGTGCTTTCTTCGCTGCCGGGCCCGGGGCGCTCGCCTTTATCCTCGGCGCGATCGGCGGCTTCGTCCTGCTTACCGTGGCGGTCGCCCCCTATGTCCGCAATTCGGGCGCCGCGACCTTGCCCGACCTTTACGTCGCCCGCTTCGGCAACGGGCCAATCCGGCTTCTCGCGCCGTTGATTGTGCTGGCCATCACGCTCGGGCTCCTCGTCGTCAATGTCGGCGTCGCCAGCACCATCGCCGCCGGCGTCTTCGGCATCCCTCGTGAGACGGCGGTCGTCGCGGTCGTTGCGATCATTCTCCTTTCGACGCTCTTCGGCGGTATGCGTTCGATGACGATGAGCGGCGTCGCGCAGTACATCGTCCTTCTCATCGCGTTCCTCACACCCCTGGTCGCCGTCGCCACGCGAGAGTTCGGCATGCCTCTGCCGCAAGCCGCCCTGGGGGCGGCGTTGCAACGCCTGGCCGATCTTCCCGGCGATGCCGCGGCGCGCCTGGCAGCGTCCGCGATGCCAGGGCATCTCTTCCCGGCGGAGGGACTTGGCGGCCTCAACTTCACTCTAGTCGTCCTTACGTTCGCGGCCGGCGTCGCGGCTTTGCCGCATCTGGTGATGCGCAGCATCCCGGTCGCCGATATGGATGGCGCCCGAAGGTCGGGCGCCTGGGGCTTCGTCTTCGCCATGCTGGTGGTGGCGTCGGCGCCGGTCTATGCCGCCTTCGCCAGCCTGGAGATCCTCGACGGCATCGCCGTGGTCTCGCCCGACGCTCTGCCGGGCTGGGTCTATTCCCTTGGTGCCGGGGGGCAGGCCCGGGCTTGCAGCGTCTTCGCGGTTTCGCGCGACGCCGTCGCCGCGGCGTGCGGCGCCGGCGGCTTGATCGACGCCGCCTCCCTCTCGTTCTCCGGCGATGCGGTGGTGCTTGCTTTCCCCGCCATTGCCGGCCTGCGGCCGGTTCTTTCCGCCCTCATTGCGGTCGGCGCGATCGCCGCGACGCTGGCGGCCGCCACCGCCCTTCTCTTCGCCGCAGCAAGTGCGTTCGGTCACGACCTCTACGCGCGCTTGTTCGAGCCCCACGCTCCCGCGGGCCGACGGCTGATCGCTATCCGGCTCATGCTGATCGCGACCGCCGCTTTCGCCGGCTGGGCGGCGACCAGGGCCCTTGACGATGTCTATCCCTTCGCGGCGGTAGCCTTGTCGCTGTCCGCCGCGGGGCTGTTTCCGTCCCTCATTCTCGGCATCTGGTGGCGGCGTTGCACCAGCCTCGGTGCCCTCAGCGGCATGGTTTCGGGAATGGGCATCGCACTCTTCTACTTTCTCATCGTCGAATATGCCGGCGAGGCGCCGTGGACCTTTTTCGGTTTGTCCGATGCCGGCGTTCCAGGGTTCGCGGCCGGCGCCTTCGGTTTGCCGGTCGGCCTCCTCGTCGCCATCGTCGTCAGCCTCGCCACTCCGCCGGAACCCGAACGGCAGGCCGCGCTCGACCGCATCCGTCGGCCGGCTTCCGGCGCCGGCGAAGATGACTGATCGGCGCTGGATTGCCGCCGTCCCGGCTGGCAAGGTGGCCGGAAATCCTCCCAGAGCGAGACCATGACCGAACGCCGCAATGCCCTCTTCCCGCCGATCGAGCCCTACGCCACCCACCGGCTCAAGGTCTCTGACCTCCACGAGATCCATGTTGCCGAGTATGGCAACGCCGCCGGCAAGCCGGTCATCCTCGTCCATGGCGGCCCGGGCGCCGGCTCGAATCCGACGATGCCGCGTTTCCACGATCCGGCCGCCTACCGGATCGTGGTTTTCGACCAGCGCGGCTCCGGCCGCTCGACGCCGCACGCCGAACTGCGTCAGAACACTACGTGGGATCTTGTCGCCGACATGGAGGACATCCGCGCCCGGCTCGGCATCGACCGCTGGCAGCTGTTCGGCGGCTCCTGGGGGTCCTGCCTCTCGCTCGCTTATGCGCAGACGCATCCCGAGCGGGTCACCGGGCTCATATTGCGCGGCATCTTCACACTGCGCCGCAAGGAGTTGCTCTGGTTCTATCAGGACGGCGCGTCATGGCTCCTGCCCGAGCCATGGGAGCGCTTCGTTGCGCCCATTCCGGAAGCCGAGCGCGGCGATCTTATCGCCGCCTATCACAAGCGCCTGACCGGCCCCGACGAAGAAGTGCGTCTCGCCTGTGCTCGTGCCTGGAGCATGTGGGAAGGTTCAGCCTTGTCGCTCCTGCCCGATCCGGCCCGCGTTGCCGCCTTCGGTCAGGCCGACTACGCCATCGCGTTCGCCCGCATCGAGTGCCACTACTTCGTCAACAAGGGTTTCTTTGCCAGCGACGACCAGCTTCTCGCCCGCGCCGGCGCACTGCGCTCGATCCCCGGCGTGATCGTTCACGGTCGCTACGATCTCTGCACACCTGTGTCCATCGCCTGGGACCTTCACCGCGCCTGGCCCGAAGCTGATCTCCGCGTCGTTCCCGACGCCGGCCACGCCATGACAGAGCCGGGCGTCGTCCACGAGTTGGTCGCCGCGACCGAACGGTTCAAGGAGCGGTCGTAGGCCTCAGATCGACGGGCGGTCTTCGCCCTTCATGTCGTGCACCATCTGAAAGAAACGCTGCATCAGCCGCTCAGCGAAGCCGAGGGTTCGGTCGAGCTCTTTCTCATCTTCCGGCGAAAGCTGGGAACGAGGCTGCTCGGGCGGCGGCGCCTTCAAAGTAGTCAGCTCGGCCTTTAGCCTGCCGACTTCGCCGGTCAGCGACACGACGGCGCTGGCGAGGGCGTCCACTTTGATCTCGATCCCCGACTTGGCGTCAGCAACCCCCTCGCAATGCCAGACACCCGCCGTCCGTCTGCAGTGGGAAACCGAGCCGGTTTCAGTATCGAGACGGATGAACCCGTCGTCGCTCGGCTGGACCGCATAGCGGCCGGCGTTCGGCGAGGCATTCTCCGCGAGCGCCGGAGCGGCTAGGGCAAGCGCCCCGGCCATGAAGAGGGGCAATCGCATCGCACACTTAACTCCCAACAGAAATCGCGGCCTCCCGCCCTTTTAGCATGGCCGCCCGCCTTGCCGCCATTGCCCGGACCACCCCGCGCCGATAGGGTCCCGCGCCATCGGGGCCGTGGGAAAATCTTCGATGACGACGATTTACAAGATCTGTCCGGAAGCCTTGTGGCAGTTGGCCGAAGCCGAAGGTGTTCTCCACGGCCTGCCCATCGACCGCACCGATGGCTACATTCACTTCTCGACCGGTAGTCAGCTCGCCGAGACGCTGCGGCTCCACTTCGCCGGTGTCGGCGGCCTCATTGTCGCCGCCGTCGACGCGGAAAAGCTGGGTTGGCGTCTCCGCTTTGAGCCGTCGCGGGGCGGAGACCTGTTTCCGCATCTCTACGACGTTTTGTCGATGTCGGCGGTGCTTTGGGTCAAGCCTCTGGCACTCGGCAAGGATGGCCGCCACATCCTTCCCGACGGAGTGTCATGAAAGCACCCTATCGGCTGATACGTCCGCTTCTGTTTGCGGTCGCACCGGAGACGGCCCATCGACTGGCCATCCACGCCCTGGCGAGGGGCATCGCCCGCCAGCCTCCGGCCACCGATCCGCGCCTCTCCAATCGAGTCCTTGGCCTCGATTTTCCCAACGTTCTGGGACTGGCTGCCGGCTTCGACAAAAACGGCGAAGTGCCGGACGCAATTCTGAATCTCGGCTTCGGTTTCGTCGAGGTCGGAACGGTGACGCCGCTGCCGCAACAGGGCAACCCGCGGCCCCGCCTGTTCCGGCTCACTGCCGACCGCGCCCTGATCAACCGGCTGGGCTTCAACAATCAGGGTCACGACGCCGTCTACGCGCGGTTGAAGAGGCGAACCGCTCACGGCATCGTCGGCGTCAATCTCGGCGCCAACAAGGATAGCGCCGATCGGATCGGCGACTATGTAGCCGGGCTCGAGCGCTTCGCTCACGTGGCCGACTATCTGACGATCAATGTCTCTTCGCCCAATACGCCGGGGTTGCGGGACCTGCAGGCAAAGGAGCAGCTTTCGGAACTTCTCGCGCGCCTTTCGGAGGCGCGCGCCCGGCTGAGCGGAATGGGCGCGCCGCTTCTCCTCAAGATCGCCCCCGACCTTGGCGACCCGGAGCTGGCCGGTGTCGCCGATGCCGCCCTCGCCGCCGGCATCGACGGCATGATCGTCTCCAATACGACCCTTTCCCGTGACGGTCTTTCTCCGGGCCGGCATTCGAGCGAGGCGGGCGGCCTTTCCGGCAAGCCGCTCTTCCGCCGGTCGACCATCATGCTCGCCAGGCTTCGTCTTCTCGTCGGCAAACGCATGGTGCTGGTCGGGGCCGGCGGTGTCGACAGTGCAGAGACCACCTTCGCCAAGATTACCGCAGGCGCCGACCTTGTTCAGCTTTACACCGGGATGGTCTTTGGCGGGCCGGGCTTGCCCACAAGAATCCTCGACGGGCTGGCTGGCGAACTCGATCGCCACGATTTCGCGACGATCGCCGATGCCGTCGGCGCCGACACCGCACTCTGGGCGGCAGCGGCGCCGTGAGCCTTCAGCGACGCGGCGGGATGACGGTTTCGTGCGAGCCGGGCGCTGTGCGGACAAGCGGCGTTGGGCGACGCCCGACCTTGAGAAGCCGCGAGATCAGCCAGATCGGAAAGACGATCACGGCGCCAAGCAGGAAATAGCGGACGATCCACTCGACGGAATCGAAGCCGAGTGAATAGATTCGCCAGACAAGGTCACGGAGCCCCTCGACGATGTCGATCGGCGAAAGTCCGAGCGCCGACAGGACGACGCCGACCACGAAGGATATTGCGATCAGCCTGATCAGCACCCCGGCGGGCGAACCGCCGAAAAATCGGGTGATTGTATTGCCGTCCATCTTCTGCTCCGAAATCGCTCATCCCTCCCGGAGCCAATATGGCGGGTGAGGGACGCCGCTCCAAGCATTACTTCGCGATCAGCTTCTCGAGCGTTTCAACCCGGTCCGCTTCCGAGGGCGGCTTGTCCCAGCGGAGGCGCGATATACGCGGGAACCGCATGGCGATGCCGGATTTGTGCCGGGTCGAGCGTTGCAGCCCCTCGAAGGCAACTTCAAGGACCAGGCCCTTGCCGGGCTCGTGGGCGACTTCGCGGACCGGGCCGAAGCGATTGACCGTATTGTTGCGAACGAACCGGTCGATCATCGCCAGTTCCTCGTCGGTGAAGCCGAAATACGCCTTGCCGACCGGCACCAGCTCATCGCCCGCCTCGCCGTCCTTCCAGACACCGAAGGTGTAGTCCGAATAGTAGGACGAGCGTTTGCCATGGCCGCGCTGGGCGTACATCAGGACCGCATCCACTGTGTAGGGATCGCGCTTCCACTTGAACCATGGCCCCTTCGGCCGGCCGGGCTCATAGACAGAGTCCCATCGCTTCAGCATGACGCCTTCGATGACCGGCTCCGGCGGCGCGGCGCGGAGGGCGGCCAGCTCATCGCCGTTGAGGTAGGTGAGCAACGGCGAAACGTCGAGGCGATTGCCGAGCGATCGGGAAACCAGCGTCTCCAGCCGTTTCCGCCGCTCGGCGAAAGGGAGGGTGCGCAGATCCTCGCCATCGTCGACGAGGCAATCGTAGGCGCGGATGAAGGCCGGGTGGCTCTCCATCAGCTTGACCGAGACGCTTTTGCGATTGAGGCGTTGCTGGAGATCGCTGAACGAGCCGAGGGCGAATCCGGATTCGCTTTTGCCGCCAACCAGCAGTTCGCCGTCGATGGCCCCCTCGAAATCGAGGCCGGAAACGACATCGGGAAACGTCGCTGAAACATCATCGCCGGTGCGTGTATAGAGCCGTTTCACCCCTGATTCCGACACTGCCTGGACCCGTATCCCGTCCCATTTCCACTCGGCCGCGTAGAGGGCTGGCGTGATCATCGGCAGTTCGCTGTCGGCGATGGCGTGCGACAGCATTACCGGACGAAACGGGGCCAAAGCCTTGGATTCAGGGCGGTTTCCGCGTCCCTCCAGCCATGCGAACAGGTCGCGGTAGGGCGGGGCGAGGCCGTGCCAGACTTCCTCTATCTCATTGATTTCCTTGGCACCCAGGTCGGCCAGCGCCTGCTTGGTCAGGCGAGCGGAGACGCCGATGCGGAGGCCCCCGGTGACCAGCTTGATGAGGGCCCAACGTCCTGTAGAATCAAGGGAATCCAGCCAGTTCTCGACCAGCCGCGGGCCTTCCGAGCGCGATGCCGAGAGCAACCGTTCAACAACCTCCGCGAGTTCCGGTGACCGGTTGGCGCCATGCTTCTCAGGCCAGACCAGAGCGATAGTCTCAGCCAAATCACCAACATAATCATAGGAGTAGGCGAAGAGGACTTCGTCGATCCGCTCCACAACCAAGCCGCGCAGCATGGCCGGTTTGACGCTCGGAATGTCGAGGTCGCCGGTCAGCGCCGCCAGCGCCCAGCCCCGGTCCGGATCAGGGACGGAAGCAAAATAGTCCTTTAATAACCGTAGCTTGGCGTTGCGCTGGGGGGTGAGGACGAGGCGGTCGAGGAGGGCGGCGAAACGCTGCATGGCCGGCCTAGTCTAGGGTCCGGACGGCGGAATCCCTAGCGCCACATGCCGCGCATCCGCGTC
>JBDTLN010000014.1:0-11864 GCA_039934795.1 Bauldia sp.
GCAGCCGCTGGCGGCGACCATGGCGGGCGCCTCGCTCCTCGCCATCGAATGCCAGCCGAGCCGCATTGAGATGCGCCTGAAGACGGGTTATCTCGACGCGCTGGCCGCCGATCTCGATGAAGCGCTGGCGATGATCGCCGACTCGTGCAAGCGGAAGGTGCCGCTGTCGGTCGGCGTCGTCGGCAATGCCGCCGAGGTCCTGCCGGAACTCCTGAAGCGGGGCGTGCGGCCGGACGTGCTCACCGACCAGACCTCGGCGCACGATCCGCGCAACGGCTATTTGCCGAAGGGCTGGACGCTGTCGGAGTGGCAGGCGAAGCGCGAGACCGATCCGAAGGCCGTGGAGGCTGCCGCCAAGCACTCCATCGCCGGGCATGTCCGGGCGATGCTCGACTATCACCGCATGGGCGTGCCGACGCTCGACTACGGCAACAACATCCGCCAGATGGCGCGAGAGGAGGGCGTCGAACATGCCTTCGACTTCCCGGGCTTCGTGCCGGCCTATATCCGGCCGCTGTTCTGCCGGGGCATCGGGCCGTTCCGCTGGGCAGCGCTGTCGGGCAATCCGGAGGACATCTACCGCACGGACGAGCGGGTGAAGGAATTGCTGCCGGACAACAAGCACCTCCACCACTGGCTCGACATGGCGCGGAAGCGGATCAAGTTCCAGGGCCTGCCGGCGCGTATCTGCTGGGTAGGGCTCGGCGACCGCCACCGGCTCGGCCTCGCCTTCAACGAAATGGTGGCGAGGGGCGAGGTCGAAGCGCCCATCGTCATCGGCCGCGACCATCTCGATTCCGGGTCGGTTGCGTCGCCCAATCGCGAGACCGAGGCGATGCTGGACGGCTCCGACGCGGTGTCGGACTGGCCGATGCTCAACGCGCTCCTCAACTGCGCGTCGGGGGCGACCTGGGTGTCGCTCCACCATGGCGGCGGCGTCGGCATCGGCTATTCGCAGCATGCCGGCATGGTGATCGTCTGCGACGGCTCCGAGGCGGCGGCAGCACGGCTGGCGCGGGTGCTGTGGAACGATCCGGCGACCGGCGTCATGCGTCACGCCGACGCCGGGTATGACCTCGCCATCGAGAGCGCCCGGGAGCACGGCCTCAACCTGCCGAGCCTCGGCCAGCGTTAGGAGTTCGCTTACCACGACGCAAGTTTGGGGAGCGCGCGCGTCCGTTTCGCTCGTCCGTTGGGAAGATTTCAAGGTGCCCTGCCTATTTTACCGAGGCGAAGGCTGGGGGCCTTCCAGCGGGCAATGCCGTGACACCGATCTCATCTGCAATCCTGGCCGCCGATCCGGCGCTCGTCGCCGAGCTCGACGCCGAGGCCGAGGTCGGCCGCGGCGGTGGGCCGCTCCATCATTTCCTCGCGGCGAAGTCGCTGCTCGATCGCGGTGTCGTCTCGTCCGGCGACCTGGCAAAGGCGATGGCCAGCCAGGACGCATGGCAGTCCAGCCTCGGCGAGGTGATGATCGGCATGGGGCTAGTGCGGCCGATCGACTACTACCGCGCTTATGCCGGCGTGCGCGGGCAGGTCTTCGTCAACCTGATGGAGGATCCGCCGGACCCGGACTTCATCTTCCCCGAAGATCGCGACGACTATCTGCGCCTCAACCTCATTCCCTGGCGGTTCGACGGCGAGCGCTGCCTGATCGCCGCGGTCGATGCGGGTGAGGCGCATCGGGCATGGGCGGAGCGGCGATTCGGGCCGGAAGGCTTCGACTTCGTAATGACCTCGCCGTTCGACGTCGTCTGGCAGTTGCAGGAGCGGTTTCGCGAGGCGGACAGCCTTGCATCGCGTGAGGCGCTGCTCCTTTGGAAGCCGGAGCACTCGGCGCGGACGACCATTACAAAAAGCCAGCGCAGGGTCTTCCTGTGGAATGCGTTTCTCTACCTGGTGGCGCTGGTTGTGGCGCCGCGGGAGACGCTGGTCGTGACGATGGGCGCGATCACCGTGCTCTATACGGTGACCTTCCTCTTCAAGTTCCTGCTCACCTTCATCGGCGCGAGCCGCCAGGTCGACGTCGATATCGACGCGGAGGCGCTGGCCGAACTCGACGATGCGGACCTGCCGATCTACACCGTGCTGGTGCCGATGTACCGCGAGGCGCGCGTGCTGCCGCTGCTGATCGCGGGGCTGCGCAATCTCGACTATCCGGCGTCCAAGCTCGAGATCAAGCTCGTCCTCGAGGACGAGGATACCGAGACGATCGAAGCAGCGAAGGCGCTACGCCCGCCGGGCACGATCGAGATTGTCCGCGTTCCCGACTCGCAGCCGAAGACCAAGCCGAAGGCGTGCAACTACGCCCTCCTTTTCGCGCGCGGCGAGTTCGTGACGATCTACGACGCCGAGGACCAACCGGAACGCGACCAGCTCAAGAAGGCGGTGATCGCATTCCGGCGGGGCGGCGACAAGCTTGCCTGCGTGCAGGCGCGGCTCAACTACTTCAACCGCTCGGAGAATTGGCTGACGCGGATGTTCACCCTCGAATATTCGCAATGGTTCGATTTCCTGCTGCCGGGCCTTGACCGGCTCAAGATGCCGATCCCGCTCGGCGGGACATCCAACCACTTCCGGCTTTCGGTGCTGCGCGAGGTGCGCGCCTGGGACCCGTTCAACGTCACCGAGGACGCCGATCTCGGCGTGCGGCTGGCGCAGGAGGGCTACGCGATCGGCGTCATCAACTCGACGACGTTCGAGGAGGCCAACGGCGTGCTGCCGAGCTGGATCAAGCAGCGCTCGCGGTGGATCAAGGGCTACATGCAGACGTGGCTCGTCCACATGCGCCATCCCGGCCGGCTGTGGCGCTCGGTCGGGCCGCGCGGCGTGTTCTGCTTCCACTTCTTCATCGGTGCACCGCCACTGCTGATGCTGATCAACCCGATCGTCTGGACGATCACGATTGCCTTCTATCTTCTCCGCACCTCGAGCTTCGGGTGGCTGTTCCCGGAGCCGATTGGGACGATGGCGACCTTCAACCTGTTCTTCGCCAACCTGTTTCTCATCTATTTCGGCGTGGTTGCCGCGCTGAAGCGGCGCTATCTCGACCTCGTGCCCACCGGGCTGCTCCAGCCGCTCTACTGGATCCTCCACTCCATCGCCGCCTACAAGGCGCTTTGGCAGCTCATCCGCAACCCGCACTACTGGGAGAAGACCGAACACGGGACGAGCAGCCATACGCAGGCGCGGCTGGTGCTGGCCAGGGGGGAGGGAGCGGCGCCATGACGGGGGCGGCCCGTCTCCTCGCGAACGAAGCGGCTCGCCCGTCGCCGGCCCGGGGCCTGCCTCCGGCGATGTGGATCGCGGCGCCGCTCGCCGCGGCGCTGGTTGTCGCAATCTGGACGCTGATGGCGCAGGGCGTGTTCGCCATGCTGCTGGCGCCGGTTCCCGGCTCGCGCGTCGCCTTGCCGACGGTCGACGGGGCGTGGCTCTCCAATCTGGTCGTCCAGGCGGCGGGTGCGCTGCCCTGGCCACTCGACGCCAAGCTGACTCTCATTTCCGCTCTCGTCATCGGCTTCCTGCTGGCGTGGCTGCATGTCCGGCTGGTACGCAACGGCTGGCCGGTGGTCGAGGCGCTGTGCCTCGTTCTCATCCTCGCCGGGCATGCCGTCGTGATCGGCGCCGTGATCGCCGACCATCGCGTCATCCCGGTGATGCTCGCCTGCGCCGCGGTGGTGCCGGCGATCCGGCGGCTCGAATCGGTCGGTGACGTGCAGGCGGAGATGAGTTTCGGACTGGTCTTGCCGCTTCTCTTCCTCGCCGGTCCGACCATGACGCTGCTGGTGCCGATGCTGGCCATCTTCGGGGCTGTGTCGGACCGCGAAGCGCGGAGCGATCTCCGGGCCTTCGTGGCGATGTTCCTTGTCGCCATCCTGCCGACCCTGCTCATCGTCACGGGCATGTTCGGCATGGTCGGCGGAGCCGAGGCGGTCCGTCTGTTCCACGACGTGTATCTTGCACGCTTCCGCGCCTACCAATTTGCGCCGGACGCGGTCGCGCCGCTGCTCATGACGACGGCCGCGACTATCCTGCCATTCGGGCTGGTGATCGCCGCCTATTGCCTCCAGCCGGACCGGCGTCGGCAGGTGTGGAGCGCCATCGCCGTCATCGCGCTGCCCGGCTATTTGATCGCCGGCGCGTTCGTCTTTCACTGGCCGATGCTGGTTTCGACGCCGGCGGCGGTGTGCCTCGCAGCGTTTGCCTCATGGCTGTCGGTGGCGCGGCTGAGCCCGGTAGTGCGCCGGGCCTCGATCCTGCTGGTGCTGCTGGTGGCCGCTGTGAGCTGGACGACCGCATTCCAGACGGTGAGCCTGCGCACGATCGACGTCGCGACGCCGCGCTGACCCGCTTTCGCCGGCGTTACTCGGCGGCGGCGTCGATGTCGGGGACGATGTCCGGCTTGTCGCTCAGCCGCTGCGGCCGGTTGAGCGCTTCGAGGCCGAGAATCAGAGAGGCGTGATCGGCGTCGCCGAGGCCCTGGTCGCAGAGGTCGACGAAGGTCTGGTGGACGAAGCGCAGCATCGGCAGGTCGAGGCCGGCAGAAGCGGCGCTGGCGACTGCCGCGTCGAGGTCCTTGCGGTGGGTGCGGACGTGGCCGCCGGGGCGGAAGTCGCGGTTGAGCATGCGGACCGCATGGATGCGGAGGATCTTGGAATCGGCGAAGCCGCCGAGGAGGGCCTCGCGGACCTTGGCCGGGTCGGCGCCGTTGGCCTTGGCGAGGAGGAGCGCCTCGGCAACCGCCGAAATGGCGCTGGCAACGATCGTCTGGCTGCCGAGCTTGGCGATCTGGCCGGTGCCGCTCGGGCCGACGAGAATCGGCGTGCCGATAGCGTGCAGAACCGGTTCCGCGTAGGCGAAGGCGTCGGCCGTGCCGCCGGCCATGATGGCGAGGGTGCCGGCCTCGGCGCCGTAGGGGCCACCCGAAACGGGCGCATCGAGATGGCCGATGCCGAGGGCGGCGAGGCGTGCGGCGTGGGCCTTGGCGGTGTCGGGAGCGATGGAACTGAAATCGACGACGACGGCGCCCTTGCGGATCGCCTTGTCGACGCCGGTGGCGAAGAGGACGCTTTCAACGGCCGGGCCGGCTTCGAGAATGACGCAGACAAGATCGGCGTCCGCCACGGCTTCGGCGGGCGTCGCGGCAATCCTGGCGCCCGCATTGGCGAGGGGCGCCGCCTTGGAGGCGGTGCGGTTCCACGCCGCCAAGGGATAGCCGGCCGCCAGAAGCCTGGCGGCCATTGGTTTCCCCATAAGGCCGGTGCCAAGGAAACCTATGCGTCTGGTCATGAAAGCCCTTGGCACCGGCCCCCGGGAGAACCCGACGGAACACTTTTTTTGTTACTTGCAGGCCAAACATACATGATCAGGTCTGTCTATACAACTTCACGCATGGCCGTCGCCGTCGCGCGGCACGATGCGTTGTTCGGTCATGTCTCATCCGGTATACGGAATGCGCCCGTTGCGGGAATCTCCGTGGCGAATCGGGCGAGGCAAGGAGAAGACGGTGTCGATGCCCTTAAGGGACGTCCTGTCCAGCGCCGCCGCGCCGCTCTACGAAAAAGTCAAGCTCTACGTTCTCGAAATGATCGAGAGCGGCAAGTGGTCGACCGAGAATCGCCTGCCCGGCGAACCGGAGCTTGCCCGCCAGCTCGGCATCTCGCGAATGACCATCAACCGGGCGCTCCGCGAACTCGCCAATGAGAACATCGTCGACCGCATTCCCGGCGTCGGCACTTTCGTGTCGAGCGGCAAGCCGGCCTCGGCGATCATCGAGATCCACAATATCGCCGACGTGATCCGTGGCCGTGGGCAGACCTATTCCTGCGACGTGATCGAACTGTCGCGCGTCGTGCCGCCACGGCCGGTGCGGCTTGGCCTCGAAGTCGGGCCGAACGCGCGGCTCTTCCACGCGCTCATCGTCCACCGCGCCAATGGCGTCGCCCTTCAACTCGAGGACCGCTACGTGGCGCCGGATTTCGCGCCGGACTTCCTGGCGCAGGACTTTAAAGCGATCACCACCACCGCCTATCTGCAAGCGATCACGCCGCCGACGGCGGCAGACCATGTCATCGAGGCGGTGATGCTCGACGCCGCATCGCGCGGTCTTCTCGACATGCCGGCCAACGAACCGGCGCTGGTGGTGACGCGGCGGACGTGGGTCGGCGAGAAGCTGACGACCTATATGCGCCTCGCCCATCCCGGCTCGCGCTACCGGCTGATCGGCCGGACGACCGGCTCGTTCGCGGCGCTCAACCGGCGCAACTAGCCGCGCCGGCGCTGGCCGGCCTCAGCATAGACGTGTATAGACAGGCGCTGGCTCAGCCGCGTCTTCCGCCGGCGTCGATGGGATGGCCGCCGTGCTGGAAGGAATCCGTGTCCTCGATTTCACCCGCGTCATGGCGGGGCCGTTTGCTACGGCGCTGCTCGCCGATGTCGGCGCCGAGGTGATCAAGGTCGAGCCGCCGGACGGCGACGACTATCGCCATATCGGGCCGTTCAAGGCCGGCGAGAGCGGGCTCTTCATCCAGATGAACCGCGGCAAGAGGAGCATCACCGCCAACCTCAAATCGCCGGAGGGGCTGGAGGCGGTCAAGCGGCTGATCGCCGTCAGCGACGTGGTGATCGAGAATTTCCGGCCGGGCGTCGCCGACCGGCTGGGCATCGGCTACGAGGCGGTGCGCGCCGTCAATCCGCGCGCTGTTTATGTCAGCATTTCCGGCTTCGGCCAGGACGGACCGTTGTCGGGCCGGCCGGCCTACGACCTGATCGCGCAGGCGATGGCCGGCATGATGAGCATGACCGGCGAGCGCGACGGCTCGCCGATGCGCGTCGGCGATGCGCTCGGCGATCTCGCCTCCGGTCTCTACGGGGCATGGGCGATCATGGTGGCGCTCCACAATCGGGCGCAGACCGGCGCCGGCCAGCGCATCGACCTGGCGATGTTCGACGCCATTTTCTCGCTGATGCCGACGCCGATGAGCCTTCTCTTTTACGCCGGCCAGATCCCCACGCGGAACGGCAACCAGCATCCGATCTCGACGCCGTTCGGCAGTTTTCGCGCCAGCGACGGCGACGTGATCATCGCGGTCGCCAACAATGCGCTCTTCGCGGCGCTGCTGAAGGCGATCGGCCGCGACGACCTAACCGGCGACCGGCGCTTCGCCGACGACGCCAGCCGCACGGCCAACGAGCCGGCGTTGCGGACGATCATCGAGGACTGGAGCGGGACGCGCACGGTCGTCGAAGTCGTCGCGGCGCTCGACGCAGGCGGCATCCCGGCTTCGCCGATCGCCACTTTCGCGGAAGCCGCCAACAGCGCCCATGCGCGGCATCGCGCCCTGATCGCCGAGGTGGTCCAGCCGGATGCCGGTCGCGTGCCGGTGATCGAGCAGCCAGTGCATTTCTCCGGGGTAGAGCGCGGGCACCTGCGACCGGCGCCGCGGCTCGGGGAGCACACCGACGAAGTGCTCGCGTCGCTCGCCGGCTACTCGGCCGAGGACATTGCGCGCCTCCGGGACAGCGGCGCGATATAAGAGACGGCGGGACCGGGAGGCGGAGGCGCTATCCACCTTTACATGTATAGACAAGATGGGTAGCGTTTCGCACTGAAGATGCGCGCTTTTCCTGGCGCTCCGTGTCCGGCGAACGAGGAGACCTGGTGTACACGATCGATATCGACACCGGCGGCACGTTTACCGACGGCTATGTGGTCGGCGACGGCGGCGCCCTGACGGTGAAGGTCGAGACGACGCCGCACGACCTGACGCTCTGCTTCGCGGCCTGCATCGACGAAGCGGCGCGGCGGCTCGGCATGGCGACCAGCGCGCTCCTCGAGCAGACCCGCATCGTCCGTTTCTCCTCGACGGTGGCGACCAACATCGCGGTGCAGATGAGCGGGCCGAAGCTCGGCCTCCTCGTCACCAGGGGTGAGGAGGAGACGCTCTACAACGGCTCGTCGGAAAACCCGATCTTCGCCTTCATCCCGCGTCATCTCGTCGCCGGGGTGAGTGAGGAAGTCGGCGCCGACGGCCGGATCGTCAAGTCGCCACAGCCGCAGGAGATCGATGAGGCGATCCGCGGGCTGCTCGAGCAGGGGGCGCGCACGCTGGTCATCAGCCTCCGCAACGCACATCTCAACCCGGCCAACGAGATGGCCGTCCGCCAGTCGATCGACGCATCCTATCCGCGCCACTATCTCGGCGCGGTGCCGATGCTGGTCTCGCACCAGATCACGCGCATGCCGAATGACCTCGTCCGCACCAATACGGCCGTGGTCAACGCCTATTTCCACCGGGCGCTGGCGACGGCGCTCTACCGGGCCGAGGACTGGACGCGGAAGCTCGGCTATCGCTATCCGCTGCTCATCGTCACGGCCGATTTCGGCGTCAGCCGGGTCGCCAAGACGCGGGCGATCACGACCTACCAGTCAGGGCCGGCCTCGGGCGTGCGTGGCGCGCAGGTGCTCGCCGAGCATCTCGGCAACGACCGGGTGCTGAGCATCGATGTCGGCGGCACCACCTCAGACGTCGCCTTCGTGGTGCGCGGCAAGCCGGTCTCGGCGGAATACCGGCCGCTCAACAAGGTGCGCGTCGCGCAGCGGGTGCCGGAGATCGTGTCCTTCGGCGTCGGCGGCGGCTCGCGGCTTCGCGTCACCGCCGGCAAGGCGATCACCGTCGGCCCTGACAGCCAGGGTGCGACGCCGGGTCCGGCCGCCTTCGGCCTCGGCGGATCGTTGGCGACGCCGACCGACGTCTGGCTGGCGCTCGGCTATCTGGCGCCGGACCAGTATCTCGGCGGGCGCAAGAAGCTGCAGACCGGCAAGGCTGAGGCGGTGATCAAGAAGACCATCGCCGATCCGCTCGGCGTGTCGCTGGAGGATGCGGCCTGGCAGGCAAAGGAGGCCGTCGAGGCGAGCCTTGCCGACCAGATCCTGGCCGACGATACGCTGCCTGATGCGAAGACCATTGCCGATGCGACGCTCTACGCCGTCGGCGGCGGCGCCGGGCTGCTCGCCATCGGCCTTGCCGAGAAGCTCGGCATCCGGCGCGTCTGCTTCCCGGCGATGGCGGCGGTTTTCTCGGCCTTCGGCAGCAGTACGCTCGACGTCCAGCACCGCTACGAAGAAATCGTGCCGCGGAAGGATGCGACGGTGGCGCACCTCGCCAGCGTCGCCGCCGCTCTCCGCCGCCAGGCGGAGCGCGACATGAGCGCCGAAGGCTTCGCACCCGCTGAGGTTGCCTACGCCGTCGAGATCGATGCGTTCGTCAAGGGCGAACAGGTCGAGTCGAAGGCCCTCGGGGCCGAAGCGGACCTTGCCAAGGACTCAGAGGCGGCGATCAAGGCGTTCCCCGCCAGCGTCGACGCCGTGGTCATCCGCATGTCGGCGACCTGCGCCCTGCCGCGCCGGCCGATCGCGGTGGCGGCGGATCAGCCGGGCGGCATCGCGGCCGCAACCGTCGGCACGCGCCGCATCCGGCTCGGCGCCAACGTGCATGAGGCGCCGCTTTATCGCCTCGACAAGCTGCCGGCGGGAGCGAAAGTCACCGGGCCGGCGATCGTCGAGAATGACCACACGTCTATCCTCCTGCCTCCGGAAGTCGGGCTGACGGTGGACGCATCGGGCGGAGGAATCGTCGAGCTATGACCGAGCGCGTCGAAATCACCGAGTACCTGGCGATCGACCTGCCGACCGAGCGCTGGCATTGCCGGCGTTGCGGCCACGATCTTGGCCCGGCGCGCGGCAACTACAAGGAAGGGTGCCTCGTCGCCGACCGCGATCCGCACGACATCCACGATCCGGTGGTGACGGGCGAATACACCTTCTCGCCCGACCCGGAATGGTGCCGCGTGGTGGAGTTCTACTGTCCCGGCTGCACCACCCTGATCGAGGTCGAATACCTGCCGCCCGGCCATCCGCTGACTCACGACATCGAACTCGACATCGATGCGCTGAAGGCCAAGAACGGCGTCGGAGCGAAGGCCCAATGAGCCGCACGACCATCGACATCGACATCGGCGGCACGTTCACCGACTGCTACATCGCCCATGGCGACAAGCAGGTGTGGTGCAAGGCGCGCACCACCGGCTACGACCTCTCGGTCTGTACACTGCAGGCGATCGAGGAGGGCGCCAACCGCCTCGACATCGACATGGCCCAGCTTCTCGCCGAGACGGACGTGATCCGGTACTCGTCGACCGTCGCGATGAACAAGCTGATCCAGCGCGACGGGCCGCGGCTCGGGCTGATCACGACGCGCGGCTTCGAGGACACGATCTTCATCGGCCGCAGCAGCCAATGGGCGGACGGCATCCCGTTCAAGTACACCCGCAACATCGCCCGCGTACAGCGCCCGGTGCCGCTCATCGACCGGACCATGGTGGTCGGCGCCCATGAGCGCATCGATTCCAATGGCGAGGTCATCTACAAGCTGAACGAGGATCTTTTCCGCGAGCAGCTTCGCGGCCTCGTCGACCGCGGGGCGCGGGCCTTCGTCGTCTCGCTCCTCTGGTCGTTCATGAACCCGGCCCATGAGCGGCGGATCAAGGAGCTGATCCTCGAGGAATATAACGAGGCCTATCTTGGCCATATGCCGATCTTCCTCTCTTCGGAAGTGGCGCCGCGCATCTACGAATATCCGCGCACCATGATGACGGTGCTCAACGCCTACCTGCATCAGGCGATGTATCGCGAGCTGATGGGCATTGCCGAGGAACTGCGCGACCGTGCCTATCGCCAGCCGCTGATGATGGTGCACAACACCGGCGGCATGGCCTCCGTGCTGAAGACCTCGGCGGTCAATACGTTTAACGGCGGCCCGGTCGCCGGCGTGATGGGCAGCTTCTTCCTCGCGCCGCTCTACGGCTTCAACAACGTCATCAGCGCCGACATGGGCGGCACCAGCTTCGATGTCGGCATGGTGGCGGCGGGATCGACGCGCTTCTACCAGTTCCAGCCGGTGATCGACACCTGGGTGGTGGATGCGACGATCCTTGACGTGCGCTCGATCGGCGCCGGCGGCGGCTCGATCATCCGGGTCAATGCGATGCTCGGCAACCAGGTCGAGGTCGGGCCGGAGAGCGCCGGCTCGCATCCAGGTCCGGCCGCCTACAACCAGGGTGGCACCGAGGCGACGGTGACCGATGCGGATGTGGTGTTGGGGTACATCAACCCGGACTCGTTCCATGGCGGGCGCCTGTCGCTCGACAAGGACCTCGCCACCGCCGCGATCTCCGAGAAGGTGGCCAAGCCCCTCGGCATTTCCGTCGAGGCTGCGGCGCTCCTTGCCAAGCGCGTCATCGACGCGCGGATGGGCAACGAAATTTACAAGGAGACGGTGCTGAAGGGCTTCGACCCGCGCGACTTCGTGCTGTTCGCGGTAGGCGGCGCCGGTCCGGTCCATGCCACCGGCTTTGCCGAAACGGCGCAGCTCGATACGGTCGTCGTCTTCCCGTACTCGTCGACCTTCTGCGCCTTCGGCTCATCGACCATGGACGTGGTCCACCTCTACGAGAAGTCGCTGCACCTCCACCTTCGCGACCTGTCGGGCAAGTGGTTTGAAGACTTCGCCCTCTTCAACGGCGTCGTCGACGAGCTGACGACAAGGGCGCTCAACGATTTCCGCGGCGAAGGCCTGCCGACCGACGACGTCAAGTGGCAGCTTGAGCTCGACTTGAAATTCGGCGGCCAGCTCAACACCAAGCGGACGATGCTGCCGCTGACGCGCATTCACAAACCTGAAGACGTGCAGGCGATCTACAAGGCCTTCGAGAAGGAATATTCCGAAGCCTACAGCGCCATGGGCCTGACGCCCGAAGCCGGCGTCGAAGCGGAGAATTTCGTTCTCCGCGCAACGATCACGACG
>JBDTLN010000015.1:0-11826 GCA_039934795.1 Bauldia sp.
CGGAATTGAGCGCGTTGGAGAGCGCGAAATCGATGATGCGCGTCTTGCCGCCGAAGAACACGGCCGGCTTGGCGCGCTTGTCGGTCAGCTCCATGAGCCGGCTGCCGCGTCCGCCGGCAAGAACGTAGGCCATGGCATCACGGGCCAGCGGCGCCCTCCGGTCCATTTGCGACATGCTCTCTCCTCCCCCGACGGCTCGTGCTGGCGGCCGTTCAGTGTTCTCCCAGACGCAGGAATATCGTGGCAAGCGGCGGCAGGGTCACCATGGCGCTGGCCGGCATGCCCTTGTGGGGGCCGGCATCGGCGATCACCCGGCCGAAATTTCCGGTGCCGGAGCCGCCATAGATCGCGGCATCGGTGTTGACGATCTCGCGCCAGGCTCCGCCTTCCGGGAGCGGCACCTGGTAACCGTGGCGCGGGACGCTGGTGAAGTTGACGATCGCCGCCACCGGCGGATCGCCCGGTGCGCCGCGGCGCAGCCAGCCGAGCACCGACCAGTCGGCGTCATCGACGATGAGCCACTGGAAGCCCTCGCCCTCGCAATCGCGGGCGTAGAGGGCGGCGTTGTCGCGGTAGGCGCGGTTGAGGTCGCGAATGAGGCTCTGCAGGCCGCGGTGCGGTGCGAACTCGGTGAGGTGCCAGTCGAGCGAACGGTCGGCGGCCCATTCCCGCCACTGGCCGAATTCCTGGCCCATGAAGAGGAGCTTCTTGCCCGGATAGGCCCACATGAAAGCGTAGTAGGCCCGGAGACTGGCAAATTTCTGCCAGTCGTCGCCCGCCATCTTGGAGAGAAGGGAGGCTTTGCCGTGGACGACTTCGTCGTGGGAGAGCGGCAGGACGAAGTTTTCGGTGAAGGCGTAGAGGAGGCCGAAGGTCAGGTCGTTGTGGTGGTAACTCCGGTGGATCGGGTCGCGCTGGAGATAGGCCAGCGTGTCGTGCATGAAGCCCATGTTCCACTTGAAGCCGAAGCCGAGGCCGCCGGCATAGGCAGGCTGCGAGACGCCGGGCCAGGCGGTCGATTCCTCGGCGATGGTGACGGTGCCGGGATGGGTGCCATAGACGGTGGCGTTGAGGCGTTTCAGGAACTCGACGGCGTCGAGGTTCTCGCGGCCGCCGTGGATATTGGGGAGCCACTCGCCGGCCTTGCGCGAGTAGTCGAGATAAAGCATCGAGGCGACGGCATCCACGCGGAGGCCATCGACGTGATAGCGCTCGAGCCAGAAGAGCGCGTTGTTGACGAGGAAGGCGGAAACCTCGCGGCGGCCGAAATTGTAGATGGCGGTGTTCCAGTCGGGGTGGAAGCCGCGGCGCGGATCGGCGTGCTCGTAGAGATAGGTGCCGTCGAAGCGTGACAGGCCGTGCTGGTCGGTCGGGAAGTGGGCCGGCACCCAGTCGAGGATGATGCCGAGCCCGGCCTGGTGGGCGCGATCGACGAGGCGGGCAAAGCCCGCCGGATCGCCGAAGCGCGCGGTCGGCGCGAAGAGCCCGGTCGGCTGGTAGCCCCAGGATTCGTCGAGCGGGTGCTCGCTGACCGGCATCAGCTCGAGATGGGTGAAGCCGAGATCGGCGGCATAGGGGATCAACTGGTCGGCGAGTTCGTCATAGGTGAGGAAGCGGTTGCCGTCGGCGCGGCGCCACGAGCCGAGATGAACCTCGTAGGCGCTCATCGGCGTGCGCCGCGGATCGCGGGCGCGACGTTCCGCCAGGTAGTCGGCATCGTGCCAGACGAAGTTGTCGGTGCGCCCGACGATGGACGCGGTGCGCGGCCGCAATTCGGCGCGGACCGCGTAAGGGTCGCTCTTCAGCGGCTGGAGCACACCGCCGGGGCCGACGATTTCGAACTTGTAGACCGTACCCTCGCCGACGCCGGGCACGAAAATCTCCCACACGCCGGTGTCGAGGCGTTTGCGCATGCCGTTGCGGCGCCCGTCCCAGGCGTTGAAGTCGCCGACGACGGAGACGCGCTCGGCGTTCGGCGCCCAGACGGCGAAATGGACGCCGCTGGCGCCTTCATGGTCGAGGAGATGGGCGCCGAGCTTGTCGAAGAGCCGAAGGTGGGTGCCTTCGCTAGCGTAATAGTCGTCCATCGGGCCGAGGACCGGGCCGAAGGCGTAGGCGTCCTCGAAGGTCCAGGCGCCGCCGGCATTGGCCGCGGTGAGGCGATAGGGGATCCTCGCGCCGCGACCTATCGGGCCTTCGAAGAAGCCGCCGTCATGCCGGCGGGCAAGCTCGCCGAGGAGCATGCCGTCCCGGGTCTCGGCGTGCACCGTCTCGGCGCCGGGGACGAAGGCGCGCACCACCCGGGTGCCGCCGACGTCGTGGAGGCCGAGCACGGCGAAGGGATCGCCGTGGGACCCGGCGACGATCGCGTCAACAGCGGCTTGCGGCGTCTCTCTGGGTTTCCCCGCCATGCGAACTCTTTTTGGGTCGCAGGGCCGAAAGGCGAGGAGAAACCACGCTTCCCGACACTGCTCCTAGCCCGGGCGGATGGTCGGCACCCCCCAGATCTCGTCAGCATAGCTCCGAATCGTGCGATCCGACGAGAACCATCCGAGGTTGCCGGTATTAAGAACGGCCTTGCGCGCCCATTCGGCGCGATTTCGCCACAAATCGGCGACCGAGCGTTGGGTGGCGTAGTAGGCTTCGAAATCGGCCGCGACCATGAACCAGTCATGCCGGCGGATGTTCTCGACGAGCCCCTTGTAGCGGTCCCGGTCGCCGGGAGAGAAGACGCCGGAAGCGACGGCATCCAGCACCTCGGCGAGGCGCGGCGTGGCGGAGATGACGGCCGCCGGGTCGTAGCCCTCGCGCCGGCGTTCCTCGACCTCGGCCGCCGTCAGGCCGAAGATGAAGATGTTGTCCGCTCCGACATGATCCCTGATCTCGATATTGGCGCCGTCGAGCGTGCCGATGGTGAGCGCGCCGTTCAATCCGAGTTTCATGTTGCCGGTGCCGGAGGCTTCCATGCCGGCGGTCGAGATCTGCTCGGAGAGGTCGGCGGCGGGGACAATCTGCTCGGCGAGGCTGACATTGTAGTTGGGCAGGAAGACCACCTTGAGGAGGCCGCGGGTCGCCGGGTCGCTGTTGACCACCTTGGCGACGTCGTTGATCAGCTTGATGATGTATTTGGCCGTGGTGTAGCTCGCCGCCGCCTTGCCGGCGAAGATCTTGACCCGCGGCACCCAGTCACGTTCGGGGTGGGCGCGCATGACGTCGTACAGCGCGATGGTCTCGAGAATGTTGAGGAGCTGGCGCTTGTATTCGTGGATGCGCTTGATCTGAACGTCGAAGAGCGCCGACGGGTCGACCTTCACCGACAGCTTCTCGAGGATGACCTTGGCGAGGCGCTCCTTGTTCTTGCGCTTCACGGCGAGGAACCGGTCGCGAAAGCTGGCCGACTCGGCGAGCGGCACCAGATGGTCAAGGCTGCGGGCGCTGTCGAGGAAGCTGTCGCCGATGGCGTCGCGGATGAGTGCGGTAAGCGCCGGATTGGAATCGAACAGCCAGCGGCGCGGGGTGATGCCGTTGGTCATGTTGGTGATGCGACCGGGGAGAATTACATCGAGCTGCCGGAAGATCGTCTCGCTCATCAGGCGCGAGTGCAGCGCCGAGACGCCGTTGATCTTGTGCGCGCCGACAAAGGCAAGGTGGCCCATGCGCACCCGCCGGCTGCCATGCTCGTCGATCAGCGAGATCGAGGCGATCGACTCGTTGCCGAGGTTCTTCGACCGGGCGAGAGCGATGGTTCCGGCATTGATGGCGTAGATGATCTGCATGTGGCGCGGCAGCAGGCGCTCGAGGAGCGGAACCGGCCAGCTTTCGAGGGCCTCGGGAAGCAGTGTGTGGTTGGTATAGCTGATGGTCGCCTGGGTTACCTCCCAGGCCTCTTCCCAGACGAGGCCGTGCAGATCCATGAGGATGCGCATCAGCTCGGGAATGGCGATGGCCGGGTGAGTGTCGTTGAGCTGGATGGCGACCTTGTCGGCGAGGCTTCGGGCGTCGCCGAACTGCTTGACGTGACGGCGGACGAGATCCTGGAGCGAGGCCGAGCTGAAGAAAAACTCCTGGCGCAGGCGCAGTTCCTGGCCGGCGTCCGATTCGTCCGAAGGATAGAGCACCTGCGAGATGCTCTCGGCGCGCGTCCGCTCGCCGAGAGCGGCAAGGTGGTCGCCGCGGTTGAAGGCCTGCAGTTCGATCGGATCGATCGCGCGGGAGCGCCACAGGCGCAGGGTGTTCACCTTCGCCCCGCGCCAGCCGACGATCGGCGTGTCATAGGCGACGGCGTGGACTTTCTCGGCGGGCTGCCAGGCATGGCGCAGGACGCCGTCGGCGCCGGTCTCGCCGGTCACCGTGCCGCCGAAGCCGATCTCGTAGGCGACCTCGCGGCGCTCGAACTCCCATGGATTGCCGAAAGATAGCCAGTCCTCGGGCAACTCGACCTGCCAGCCGTCGACGATCTTCTGGCGAAACAGGCCGTGTTCGTAGCGTATGCCGTAACCATAGGCGGCGATGCCGACGGTCGCCATCGATTCCATGAAGCAGGCGGCGAGCCGGCCGAGGCCGCCATTGCCCAGCGCGGCGTCCGGCTCAAGCTCGGCAATGCGGTCCATGTCGACATTGAGGCTGGCGAGGGCATCGCGCATAGCGGCGGTCATGCGCAGGTTCCCCATCGTGTCGCGGAACAGCCGGCCGATGAGGAATTCGAGCGACAGGTAGTAAACGCGCTTCTTGTTGAGCTGGTAGGCCTCGCGGGTCGAGGTCATCCAGCGGTCGATGACCCGGTCGCGAACGACGAGGATTGCCGCGGTCAGCCAATCGTGCGGCTGCGCGACGATCGGGTCCTTGCCTACCGAGTGTGCGAGCTTGACGAGAATCTCGTCGCGAAGCGACTGGACTTCGCTGGTCAGCGGCGGCTCGTCGGGATCGGGGTCGAACGCGGCAGGGGGCTTGGCGATCGCCATGGCGGTACCGATTGCTTGAGAGGAGGCGCACAATCCATCCGGTCAAAGGTCAATGCAATAGCCATGCCCGCACCCGCGACATCGCGCCCGATCAGGTAGGAAGGCCGAGTTTTCCGGGGTTCATGATGCCGGCGGGATCGATCGAGCCCTTGACGGCGCGCTGCGCCGAAGCGGCGATGTTGCCGTTCTCCCGGCCAAAGTCTTCGACGTGGCCGGTGCCGCTGCCGTAGTGGTGGCTCGCGGTGCCGCCGCCTTCGAGGATGGCGCGGCCGGCGGCATGCCGGATTGCGTGCCATTGCTCCATTTCAGCGCCCGTTTTCCGCGGGAAGACGAAGGTAAAAGTGAGGCTTGCCTCGCCCGGCCCCGAATGGCCGAGCCGGCACATGACGAAGCCCCGCCCGGTGCCGCCCGCAAGGCTCGCGGCCATGGCGTCGGCGATCGCCTTGCCGACACCCTGCCGCAGGGCCGGGAGCTTCGACCAGGCTGCCGCCGTCTCGATTGTATCGAAGCCGAGACCGCGGTCGAGGAGCGCATCGCGGAGACCTGGCGCCTGATATCGACTGGCGAGCCACGCCGTTCCCGGCCGCTCGCCGAGGTCGATGCCCTTGTGACGGCGCATGATTTCGTCGATGTCGTGGCGGGCGCGGGCGACCGTGATCGCGGCGCCTTCAAGGCCGACGATGGCCAGGCAATGGCGCTCGGGAACGCGGCGCAGCCGCATCATCGTCCGGCCGATCCGGGCGCGGAGGCGTTGCCCCCGGCGCATCGCGGCGAGCGTCGAGACGAAATGAGTCTCGTCTTCGTCGGCGAGGCGGAGCGTGGCGACGGGAATGCCGGATTGCGCCAGTTGCCGGACCGCCTCGCAGCCGGCCGCGAAATCGGCGAAGGCGAAGCCGCGACAGTCGGTCACCGCCGGGATCGGGTGGATGCGGAAGGTTGCGTCGAGGATGACGCCGAGCGTGCCTTCCGAGCCGACGATCAGATCGCCGAGGGCTGGGCCGGCCGTGCCTCCGTCCTCGCTCGACCAGATGCCCTGTGGCGTTGCGATGCGGGCCGAGACAAACCAGTCGCGGGCTCGCCCGTAGAGGTTCGAGTGCTCGCCGACGCCGCCGGCGGCGATCCAGCCGCCGAGGGTCGAATACTCGAAGCTCTCCGGCGTGTGACCGAGGGTGACGCCCTGTGCGCCGAGGGCGCTGGCCAATGCCGGGCCGGCGATGCCGGCCTCGGCGGTGGCGCGCACGTCATGCGCGTCGATGGCGATGACGCGATCCATGCCGCGCATGTCGAGGACTATGACGGGCGCCCCGGGTATTGCCGGGGTGCTGACGCCGCCGACAGCGCTGGTGCCGCCGCCAAAGGGAATGACGGCCAGGCCCTTGTCGCCGGCGATGCGCATGACCTGCATGACGGCTTCGCGGTTTGGCGGCGAAAGGACAGCGTCGGGCGCGGCCTCGATCTTCCCCGACCGGCGGCGAAGCACGTCCGGATAGCTTTGCCCGAGGGCGTGATCGGCGCGGCTGAACGGATCGATATCGGCCGGGCTGCCGACCGCCGCGGTGAGGTGCGCGAGCGTGTCGCGGTCGATGCGGGAGACGGGAAGCGGCGCCGGATCGAAGGCTGCCGCGGGGGTCGCCGTCAGGGACGGGAGGCCAAGCGTGTCGGCGAGCCAGCGCTCGGCGCGGCGGGCGCGGGCCAGCGGGTCGGGCTCACCGCCGGGCCGCCAGCCGGCAAGACTGGTTCGGCTTTTTCGCGGCATCGGTCAGACTCGCAGGGTCAGCACTGTTGAAGACGGCCATAGATCAAAGGGATGGCAGCCAGACGTCAAGGACCGCGGCGCGCTTTTCCCGCCGCATCGCCGCAAGCGCTTCGGCGATGGCGCCGGCAAGCTCGCCGGGCTGCTTGACCGTCCGCGCGAAGGCGCCGCCGGCGGCCGCGGCGATGGCGGCGTAGTCGGGGACGGGATCGAAGCTGACATCGATGTCGGCGGCCTTGCTGGCATAACCCTTGGGATGGACGGCGAGGGCGGAGAACTTCGGCGCCTTCCAGCCGCGGTTGTTGTAGATGACGGTGAGGAACGGCGTCTTGTAGCGGCGCGCCATCCAGTGAACGGTCGAGGGCGTCGAGAACATGTAGGAGCCGTCACCGCAAAGCGCGACGATCTCCCGATCCGGCGCCGCGAGTTTCATGCCGATCGCGGCGCCGCCGTGCCAGCCGAGCGAGCCGCCGCCGCTGGTGAAGTATGTGCCGGGGCGGACGCGGGCGAGATGGTCGGCGATGACCGGGTAGTTGGTGATGCCTTCGCTGAGGATGATGGTCTGGTCATCGATGGCGGCGCGGACCGATGCGCTGAGAAACTCCGGCGTTATGGCGCCGCGATCAGGGCGCTCGGCCCGGGCGATGGCCGTTGCCCGCTTCTCGTGGACCTTCCGGTAGTGGTCGCGCCGGCGCGCTGCCGCGGCTTCGTCAATGGTGCGGGTGTCGAGCGCCGCGTTCAGCTGCCGCAGCGCCAGCGTCGCATCGGCCCGGTATGCGGCGCGCGCCTTGATGTACCAGAGCGGCATTGCGTCCTTCAGCGGATCGACGTCGATGTGGAAAATCGCGGCT
Source organism: Bauldia sp. (assembly GCA_039934795.1). Lineage (GTDB taxonomy): Bacteria > Pseudomonadota > Alphaproteobacteria > Rhizobiales > Kaistiaceae > CAMCWB01. The sequence continues at coordinate 7,566 of JBDTLN010000015.1, forward strand.
TTCGCGTTCGGCCTGTTGACCGTCGGGATCCACGGCACGTCGCTGTCGATGACGAGGACGACATCGGCTTCCGCCAGCGCCCGGTTCTGGAACGGATGGTTCCAGTGGCTGCCGAGATAAAGCGGGTCGTCATGCGGGAAGTTGAGGTAGTTCGGCACGGATTCGAGGACGCCGATGCCGAGCCGGCGGGCGAAGCGGACAAGCTCGGCGACCGCTTCGGGACGGCGGCCGGCATAGGACGTGACGATGAGGGGACGCCGGGCTTTTTCTACCGCGTCGAGGATGGCGGTCACGCCTTCCTCCGGCAGCGGCGTCGGCGCGACGGGTCGCCGGTCGCGGCGATCGAGCCGCACCGCCTTCACCTTCTCTTCCATCACCTCGCGGGCGCCGACCAAATAGACCGGGCCGGCCGGGTCGCTCGTCGCGAACTGCATCACCCGGGCGACAATCTGCTTGACGTTCGCCCCGGTGCGGAACTCGTTCTCGTACTTGACGTATTGTCGCACGATGCCACGCTGGTCGGCGACGTCCTGGATCCACTGGATGAATTCGTTGCGGCTGCCGGTCCGCTCGCCTTCCTGGGTGAAGGGCGACAGGCCGGCGAAAATGAACACCGGGATGCGCCCGCGGGCGGCGTTGTGCATGGCGCCGCCGAGGGATTGCGTGCCGCATTCGACATGAACGACCACGGCCTGCGGGGCGCCGGTCAACTGGGCAAAGCCATGGGCGGCGGAAAGGGCGACCATCTCGTTCGGGCAGGTGATGACGGCCGGAATTTTCCGACGGCGCGCTCGTGCCTCGGCGATGGCCTCGATCAACGCCGGATGATCGCTGCCGAAATTGGCGAAGATGCAGGAAACGCCGGCCTCGCCGAGGGATTCGAGGAGCGCGGTGCTGGCGGTGTACATGCGATCGGGATCCCAAGGCGCCGCCGGGCAGGCGACCGGCGTCAGCGCAGGTGATCGCCGATCTTGCGGAGAAGCCGGATGAACTCCGTCTTCTGCTTGCCGATGATGGCGTCGATCTTCCGATCATGCGTGGTGGCGTGGCGCTCGAGCTCGCCGAGCACCGCCTCGCCGGCGGGCGTCAGGGTCAGCGTGAAGCTCCGCCGGTCGACCTTCGACTGATTGCGGATGACGAGATCCTGCTCGAGAAATTCCTGGACGAGCGGCGTCACGGTGGACTTGTCCCGCGCGATGGCCCTGGCGAGGGCAACCTGCGAGATACCCGGATTCCGGCGGATGATCATCAGGGCGGCGAAGCGGCCGGGCTTCAGCCCGTGCTGGCCGCTGAGCCTGGCGAAGGCGCGGAAGGAGGCGTCCTGTGCCTGGCGCAGATAGAAGCCGGCAAGACCCTCGAGAACGCCGAGGTCGACCTGTGGCCGAGCCGTACGAACGGTCCGGCGCCGGCGCACAGGTTGTTGATTCTTCTGGGTTTCCGGCTGCGATTGGGACATGGGACTCGGCGAGAGATCAACTGTTGACCGTTGGTAGTTCGGCTGAGGGGTAGCCACGAATTGGTTTTATGTCAAACCAATGTGCGGATGCCGCACACCTGCATGCTCATCGCGGCATCGACCATATGCACCGGTCCGGTGACGAAACTTGACTGGTCGGAGGCGAGATAGAGGACCGAGCGGGCGAGCTCCTCGTCTCCGGATACTTTCGAGGAAAGAAGGTCGACCGCGGGGGCCCTGCGCCATAGCATCGCGCGGCAACCGAAGAGCAGGGGAAGGGCGGGACATGAAGATCAGGGCGGCGGTGGTGCGGGCGAGGCATGCGCCGATGACGATCGAGACGCTCGACCTCGACGATCCGCGCGACGACGAGATCGTTGTGCGGCTTGTCGCGACCGGTGTCTGCCACACCGATATCGCCATGCGCGACCAGACCTTTCCGGTGCCGCAGCCGATCGTTCTCGGCCATGAAGGGGCGGGGATCGTCGAGCGCGTCGGTCATGCGGTGACCAAGGTTGCGGCCGGCGATCATGTCGTCATGACCTACAATTCCTGCGGCCATTGTGCGAGTTGCGACCACCACGCGCCGACCTATTGCCACCAGTTCTTCGAATACAATTTCGGCGGCAGCCGGCCGGACGGCTCCAGCCCGCTCTCCCGGTCCGGCGCCAAGGTGCATGGCAATTTCTTCGGCCAGTCGTCCTTCGCCAGCCACGCCATCTGCCGCGAACGCAACATCGTCAAGGTGCCGAGGGACGCGCCGCTCGACCTCATCGGGCCGCTGGCCTGCGGCATCCAGACCGGCGCCGGTTCGGTCATCAACGGTCTCAAGGTCGGCGTCGGCGACTCGATCGCCGTGTTCGGCTCCGGCTCGGTCGGGCTCAGCGCCGTGATGGCGGCGCGTCTGGTCGGCGCCGGCACGATCATCGCCGTCGACCTGCTCAATGCGCGCCTCGAACTCGCCCGCGAACTTGGCGCCACCCATGTCGTCAACGGCACGCATGCCGATCCGGTCACGGAGATCATGAAGATCACCGGCAGCGGCGTCGATTTTGCGCTGGAATTCACCGGCGTCGTGCCGGTCGTCCGCCAGGCGATGATGAGTTTGGCGCCACGCGGCGCGTGCGGCGTAGCCGGCGCGTTTGCCCAAGGTTCCGAAGTGACGCTCGACGTCCTCCATCTGATGACCGCCGGGCGCTCCATCCGCGGTCTCGTCGAGGGGGAATCCAATGCCGACGTCTTCATCCCGCATCTCATCGAGATGCACCGGCAGGGGCGCTTCCCGTTCGACCGGTTGATCCGCCACTACGATTTCGACGACATCAACGCGGCCATCGCCGATTCCGAAACCGGCGTGGCCATCAAGCCGGTGGTGCGGATGGCATCGGCCTGACCGGCCTTGCCGCGGTCGGTGGACAAGGCGTCGGCGATGGTCGAGGCTTGCCGTCGGCTGGTTGGCATCACGCGACAGGGAGGACAGGCGCATGTGCTCGGATTGCTTCGTCACGGAGGCGATGAAGGGCCGCATCGCGGCGCATGGCGCCGCCTTTCGCAAGGCGACAATGAGCCCGTTCGGCGCCGAGGACGAAGTGGGGATGCTCAACCTCGTCGATGCAGCCTCCCGCGACGCGATCATGAGCCGCGCCGACCCGACGCATATCTATGATCTTTCCGTCGATAATTTCGTCGGCATGCCGGGATGGTTCCTCGCCGAGGACCAGCCCTACCAGATGTGGATGACCCACACGCCCGACGGCGAGAAGGTCGACGACATCATGAAGGTCGGTCCGGCGGGCAACAATCTCGTCTCCTACTCCGGCGATGCCGTGTCGTTCTACACGCACACCGGCACACATATCGATGCGCTCAACCACTTCGGCTACAACGGCGTCATCTTCAACGGCTTCAAGGTCGCCGACCATCTCGGCAGCCGCGGCTGGCGGAAAGCCGGCGCCGAGAAGCATCCGCCGATCATCGCCCGGGGCATCCTCCTCGACATCGCGGCGATGCACGGGGTCGACGTGCTGCCGCCGAGCTACGGAATCGGCGAGAAGGACCTCCGCGGCTGCCTCAAGCATCAGGGAACGGAACTGCGGCCCGGCGACGTGGTGCTGTTCCGCACCGGCAGGATGCGCCTGTGGCCGGACCGGGAGACCTATCTGCCGAAGCCACCCGGCCTCAACCGCGAGGGCGCCGAGTTCCTGTGCAAGGCCGGCGCGATCATGATCGGGGCGGACAATCACAGCCTCGAACAGGCACCGTCGGCCGATCCGGAGAACTGGCAGGTGGTGCACAGCTACATGCTGTGCGAAGCCGGGGTGCCGATCCTCGAGATCGCCAACCTCGAAGAGCTTGCCGAGGACAAGGTGTACGAATTCGCGTTCATGGGCGCCTGCATCCGCCTGCGCGGCGCCACCGGCGCTCCAATGCGGCCGATCGCGATGCGGCTGCGCTAGATCACCGGGATTTGCCAGGCGAGCGGACGCCCGACTAAGCTATTGCTGCCACTCCCAATCTGGACTCCTCCCTTCCCATGGACACCGTCAATCTCGGCAAGACCGGCATCAAGGTCTCGCGGCTCTGCCTCGGCATGATGACCTATGGCTCGAAGGCCGGACGGGAATGGGCGCTCGAGGAAGAGGAGGCGCGGCCGTTTTTCAGGAAGGCGCTCGATCTCGGCATCAACTTCTTCGATACCGCCGATGTCTATTCCGACGGCGCCAGCGAGGAACTGCTCGGCAAGTTCATCAAGCATTTCGGTGTCTCGCGCGAGACCATCGTCGTCGCCACCAAGGTCCACGGCGC
>JBDTLN010000016.1:0-11819 GCA_039934795.1 Bauldia sp.
GCTTCGAGGCGGTCACCACCAACCCTGCGAAGATCATGGGTCTCGAAGGCTACGGCCTCGCCGTCGGCTGCAATGCCGACATGGTCATGTTGCAGGCCGCCGACCCGATCGAGGCGATCCGCCTCAAGGCCCACCGCCTCGCCGTCATTCGCCGCGGCAAGGTCATCGCCGAACTGCCGGCGCAGGTAACGAGCCTCAATCTCGACGGCCGCCCCGCCACTGTCGACGCGGCAAGCTACCGGCCGGGAGCCGCCTGAACGCTCACTTCGTCTTGCCGAGCGGCTTGTAGGCGACGACCTTCATCTCAATCCGGAACTCCATCACGAAATGCGTGTGGAACACCGTCCGGATCGGCCGGTTCTCGGTGAAATAGGTCGCATAGATGCGGTTCATCTCGGCGAAGTCGCGCCCGTCGCGGAGCCACACCTGTGTGTCGATGACGTCGGCGAGCGTGCAATCGGCAAGGTCCAGGGCGTCGATGATGTATTTGAACGTGCCGTGGACCTCGTCGGCGAATGAGAAACGACTGCGGTGCTTGCCGGTCGACAGCACCAGCCCCTCACCGTCATAAACCTGGTCGTCATAGGCGGGCATGTAGCAGCCGAAGGCGCTGGTGATGACGAAGTCGCCGGCCCGCACCGCCCGCGAGATCGGGTAGGGCAGCGGATCGCCATAGAAGATGGCGCCGGTCGGCATGACTTTGGTTTGCTGCTTGGCTTTCTTGGCCATGGAAACTCCGGATCAGGCGTGGGTGGCGAGGGTGAGGCCGGTCATGTCGATCGCCGGCGGCTTGCCCGAGACGACATCCGCGAGAAGCTGCGAGGAGCCGCAGGAGAGCGTCCAGCCGAGATGCCCATGGCCGCAGTTAAGATAGAGATTCCTGACCTGCGTCGGCCCGATATAGGGGTTGCCCGAGGACGGCATCGGCCTGAGGCCCGACCATAATTTGGCGGTCGTTGGATCGTAGCACCTGGCGAATTCCGGGAAGACGCCGATGACATTGTCGACGATGGCCTTGCCACGCATCGGGTTCGGCGTCGTATCCCAGCCGTTGAACTCGACCGAGCCCGAACAGCGGTAGCGGTCGCCGATATGGATGAGCCCGAACAGGCGCGTGTCGTCGATGATCGGCACATCCGGACCCTCCGGCCAGGCGCTGTCGGGAACGGTTACCGTGACGCCCTTGGCGGGATAGATGCTGACCTTGACGCCGAGCGGCGCCAGCAGCTTCGGGGCATAGCTTGCCAGCGCCGCCACATAGGCGTCGCCGCTGAAATCGCCGGCGCTGGTCTCGACCCGTTCGACCTTGTCGCCCGAACGGACGATGCGCCGGATCTCGGTGTTGAAGTGGAACTTGACGCCGAGCCTCGCCTCGCAATGCTTGCGGAGCCCAACCGCGAATTTGTGGCAATCGCCATGCTCGTCCGGCGGCGCAAAGATGCCGCCGACCAGCGTCTTGCGGATCGGCGCCAGCGCCGGCTCGATCGCCACGCACCGGTCGGCGTCGACCGCCTCGAAGACGAGGCCGAGCGGCCGCTGCAGCGTTGATTCGGCGACGTTCTTGTCGAGCGCTTCCTGGCGCGTGTAGATCTTCAGGGTTCCCTTCTGCATCAGGTCGTATTCGACGCCGGTGTCGGCGCGCACGTCCTTGATGACCTGGAGCGTGTGGTTGGCGAGGCGGAGATTGACGCCGACGGCCTTCCGGTAGCGCCCGACCTCGCAATTGCGGATGAAATCGAGACCCCACATCCACATCGATGGCAAGGCGCCGAGCCGCAGCAGCATCGGCGCATCTTCCTTGCCGAGCCAGCCGAGCACGGCACGCGGCATGCCGGGCCGCGACCAGGGCTCGGCCTCGCTGGTGTGGAGCACGCCGCCATTGGCGAAGCTCGTCTCCATCGCCGCCTCGCCCTGGCGGTCGATGACGTGAACCTCGTGACCAGCCTTGGCCAGGTAGTACGCGGTGGTCGTGCCGATGATGCCGCTGCCGAGGACGATGGTCTTCATGTTGATGTGCCCCTAGTAGCCACGCGCTTCGATTGGCCAGATGTCGACGAGCCTGCCGCCCTGCATGACGTGGAACCGGTCGTGGAGGTTGATCGTCGGGTCGCAATGCGGCGCGACGAAACTGATGAGCCCGCCGAGCGGCGGCCGGTTGGTGCCCGCGGCGAAGCGCACGGCGCCATGCTCGTCGCCCATGAACTGATAGGTGGCGCCCGCCGGCGCGCCATCGGCGACGAGCGGCGGCCCGTAGTCGGTGGACAGCGACTTGGTGCCGGAATCGACGATCACGCGGTCGGGCTGGGCGGTGCTGACGATCCGCCCGGTCACGGTCAGCGACGTCCTGAAGGGCGAGCCGCCCGGCACGATCTCCACTTCGCCGTACTGCTTGTCCATGAACAGGTAGGAGCCCGCCTGGATCTCGGTGAAGGGTCCGTGCGCCAGGTCCAGATGGTGGGTTCCCGTGCCGCCGCCGGATACGATGCCGGGGGCAAGGCCGGCCTGGCTCAGCGCCTCGACAAAGGTTGCCAGCCGTGCCCATTGCTCGGCCACCTTCTGGTGCCGGTCGGCAATCGCCTTCACGTGTTGCAGATGCCCGTAATAGGCCTGCACGCCGCGATAGCGCAGCTGGGGCAGTTCGGCGATGCGCCGCGCCAGTTGCACGGCGTCCCGCGGATCGACAATGCCGTCCCGGCCGAGCCCCATATCGATGTCGATCAGCACGCCGACCGGCTTCCCGGCGCGTGCCTGCGCGGCAAACATCTCGACGCCGGTCATGCTGTCGACGACGACGGCGAAATCCTCCACCTTCCCGGCCGCATGCACCAGGCGCGCCACCATCGGCGGCGTGATGACCGGCGTCGTCACCAGAATTCCGTCGAGCCCGGCGTCGGCCATCGCCTCGGCCTCGCGCACCGTGGCGCAACAGAGACCGATGGCGCCGGCGTCAAGTTGCTTCCGCCCGATGATCGTCGACTTGTGCGCCTTGGCGTGGGGCCGCAGCCGGCGGCCGGCGCGGGCGACGAGCCCTGCCATGGCCGCAAGGTTCGCCTCGAACGCGTCGAGGTCGAGGGTGAGCGCAGGCGTCGCCAGATCGCGCTCGACGACGCCCGCTGCCTTGCCGATGAGCGACCGGTTCGGTCCAAGTTCCATAGTGCTATCCCGCGATGTCGAGCCGGGCGACGGCGAAGGGTGGCAATGTCAGGCTCCTGCCCTTGAACGCGCGGGTGCCGTCGCCGAACGCCGGGTCGCGGGCAGCATCCTCGAAGGTCGTCTCATCGAGCAGGAAGAGCTGCGCCTTGCCCGTCGCCAGCCCCCGCAGGTTCACATCGACCGCCACCGGGCGGAGGTTGGCGAGCCAGACATGCGTCGCCTTGCCCTTCCGCCAGGCGACGGTGCGCACCCGGCCCGTGTCACTCGATTCGGCAAGAACGCGCTTGGCGCCGGCCGCCGCGGCGAGCCCCTTGATGACGTGGTACAGCGGATAGACCTTCGCCCCCTTGGCCGTGTCGAACCAGGGCTGGGCGTGGTCGAGCTTCGCATAGGCAATGCCGAAATCGCCGACCGGCGCGGCCACGGTCGCTGCTTCGAGCCCGCCTGCCGCCGCCTGGCTGAGATAGCCGAGATGCCAGGCCGCACCGAAAAGACCGCGGTGCCGTGGCTCGCTGCGCGCCATCGTGACGCGGACATTGTCCGGGTTCGCCGTGTAGTCGGCGCCGTAGGGGTTGAAGCTGTTGCCGATATTGGAGGGCCCGATGCGGTAGGGCGTCCTGCCGATCATGGCTTGCGTCGAGCCGATGATGTAGCCGACCGATTCCAGCGTTTCCATCACCGAGCGATCGTCGGCGGCGTGGACAAGTCCCGATGTCGCGTGGCTGATGAAATCGAACGTCTTCTTCGGCGGCTTGGTCCGGTTCAGTTCGGTGAAGTTCGACATCATGCCGCCGCCGACGCGCACGTTCCGGAAAGCCTTCCGGGTTTCCCTTGCCAGCTCCTCGTAACTCGGCACGCCGGTCGGGAACGGCGTCCCGGGCGGATCCGACAGGAGATGCGCGGCCGGCGTCACGAAAACCGCAACGGGCCTCAGCTTGGCGGCGCGTACCGCCTTTGCCGCCGCGCCGATCTCGGCCGCCGTCTTGCCCTTGCCGGGGATGATGACCTCGAGCACCAGCGCCGCACCGGTCTCCTTCGCCAGCCGCGCATAGTCGCCAAGCGGCTTCTCCCAACCCCGCCGGCGCAGATCGATGCGGCAGTTGAGATGCTGCACCCCCGCCATCTTGACCAGCTTGGCCGCCTTCAGCGCTGCCTTTGAATTCTCCGGGAGAACGCTAAGACCTACCGCCGGCATGCGGCCCTTGGCGGCGCCGAGCTTTACCGTCACCGGCCCGGGCGCGGCAGCCGGCTTCCCGGGCAGCTTGCCGGAAAATTTCAGCGTCACCGTGTGACGGACTTCCTCGCCTTTGGCGATCTTGTAGGGATACGGCAGCGCCAGCGGCCGGCAATAGGTCTTGAACGAGGCATCGGTCCAGTTGCGATGGTCCTCCGTCTCCCAGGAATCACCTTCCATGCGGATGGTGGCGGTGACGCCGTTCATCGGGTCGTGGGTCAAGCCCCGCACCAGCAACCACGGCTGGTCGGGGATGATCTCCGCCGGCACGCGCGCCCTGGTCACCGAGCCGTCGACATGCTCGACCGCCAGCTTCTTGCCGACAAATCCGGCGAGCGGGTGGAGGATGACAAAGCCGGTGCGTCCGGTCTGGAAACCGTCACCTTCCGGCGAGCCGGTGCCGCTGCAGGTCACCGTGCCATCGGGCGTGCCGGTGAACGCGCCGCGCCAGACGAAAGCGCCGTCGAGCGTCGGGCAGCGTGCCGTGAAGCGGACCTTGAAACCGCCCCCGCTCTCGTCGATCGCAAGGTCGGTGATCTCGGGCGTCGCCGTGCTCCAGTTGCGATCGCGGATCAGGAACGCGACGGCTCGGATGACTTCGGCCTCGCCGATCTTGATCCAGCGCAGCATCCCGTTTTCCAGCGTCGCCGTGACCGGCCCTGCGGTCAGCACCCGCTGCTCGGGCGCCGGCTCCTCGGTGCCATACAGCTTGATCGCGCGATCGTTCATGCCTCTTGTCCCCTCTAGCCCTTGACGGCACCGAGCGTGATACCGCGCACAAGGTAGCGCTGGAATGCCGCCACCGCGAAGAACACCGGCAGCGTGCCGAGCACCGACATTGCGGATATTTTTGCCCAGAAGGTCGACTGGGCGCCGAAATACTGGCTGACCTGCACCGGGAAGGTGAGCACCTGCGTTCGCGTCAGGACCAGCGCGAACAGGAACTCGTTCCACGAGAAAATGAAGGCGAACACCGCCGTGGCGAAGATGCCGTTCCGCGCCACCGGGAAGACGATCCGCCAGATTACCTGCCAGCGCGTCGCCCCGTCGACCATTGCCGACTCCTCCAGTTCCACCGGTACGTCCTGGATGTAGCCGCGCATCAGCCAGATGACGTAGGGGAGCGCGAAGGCCGTGTAGAGGAGAATGAGCCCGACATAGGTGTCGGTGAGGCCGAGCCAGGCGTAGATGAGGAAGATCGGGAACACGACGGCGATCGGCGGCAGCAGCCGCTGCGACAGTATCCACAGCGCCAGGTTCTCGCCGCCGGTCTTGAACCGCACGATCGAATAGGCCGCCATGACGCCGAGCACCATGGCGATGATCGTGCTGACCGAGGCGATGACGAACGAGTTCCAGATCGTCCACACGTCGCCGTCGCGGAAGAGGACGTAGAAATTGTTGAACTGGGGCGTCGCCGGATACCAGGCCGGCGGATACTTGAATATCTCGCGCGGCGTCTTCAGCGACACCGCGAACATCCAGTAGACCGGGAAGAGAAAGACGACGACGATCGCCGCCGAGGTCGCATACCAGCCGATGCCGCGCACTACGGGGCTCCGCCGGTTCATCGCGCGATCTCCATGCGCTTCAGTGCGGTAACCAGCAGCACCGACAGGACGATGATCAGCACGACGACGATGGCGCCGACGTAGCTGGTGTCGAATTCCTGGAATCCGCGGATATAGGCGTAGATCGAAATCGTCTCGGTCGCGCTGCCCGGCCCGCCGCGCGTCAACTGCCAGACGACGTCGAAGAGCCGCACCAGGTCAAGCGCCCGGATGAGCAGCGCGATCGCCATCACCGGCCAGATCGCCGGCAGGATCACGTTGCGGAACGACTGCCAGCGCCCGGCTCCGTCGATGGCGGCGGCATCGAGCTGTTGCTGGTCGACGTTGGATAACGCCGCCAGCAGGATGATGAACATGAACGGCGTCCACTGCCACACGTCGCAGATGACGATCGCCGGATAGGCAAGGCCGACCTGGATCGTCCACAGAATCGACATGCGCTCGCCCATCACCCAGCCGACCATCTGGTTGATCGGCCCATAGCGGTCGTCGAGCATCAGCCGCCACATCGACCCGGCGACGAGCGGCGAAATCACCGTCGGAATGATCAGCAGGGCGACGAAAATGCGCTTCAGCGGACGATCGTCGAGAAAGTGGAATGCGAGCAACAGGCCGAGACCAAGCTGGATCGGCAGCGCCACGACGGTGATGATCGTCGTGTGCAGGACCGCGCCCCAGAAGCGCTGGTCGTGCAGGATGCGGATGTAGTTGAGGAGGCCCTGGAAATCCGTGACCTGGCTGCTGAGGCTGATCTTCTGGAAGCTGACCACCACGGCATAGAGCAACGGAAAGATGCCGAGCGCCAAAAGGATGACGACGGCGGGCGCCACGAGAAGATACTTGAATACGCCCGGGTCTATGCCGTCGCCAGCATGGACATTCGTCGGTGCTGCCACCCGTCCGCCCCTGATTCAGCCGAGGAGATAAGACGAGAGGCGGCGTGTCCCGACGCCGCCTCCCGCCACTTGTCTCTGCTTACTGCCGATAGGCGCTCGGCTTGGCGGCCCACGCTGCGTAGGCGGCCTTCTGCTCGTCGAGGCCGACTTGCGCGGTGATCGAGTCCCACTCGGTCGCCAGCTCGTCGAGCGCGGTCTTTGGGTCCTTGCCACCGATTGCCGAGGTCACCGCCCGGGCCATCGAGTCCCAGTACTTGTAAGTCTCGAGGATGGCGAGGTCGGCATAGCCCTGCTCGCCGCCGGTCTTCAGCGTCGCGAGATAGGCCTTGGCGCCGGGCCAGAGATTCTGGAACTCCGGGCTCTCGTAGTGAGAAATCCGGAACGGATCGCGAAGGCCGAGCGGCCGCATGACGTTCTTCAGGCTCTCCTGCTTGGAATGCAGCCACTGGATATAGAGGTAGGCGGCATCCTTGTTCTTGCTGTCCGAGGAGACCGAGACGATGAATCCCGACGCGAGTTCGGGGTGGCCACCCGGCGGCAGCGCATAGCCGATCTTGTCGATGACCTGGCTCTCCGGCACCCACGACAGCGCCTGTTCGTCGGCATTGATGCCCTGCGCCCAGCGCGCCACCGGCGGCCAGGTGATGGTCATCGCGATCTCGCCCGAGTTGAGGGCCGAGAGGGATTCGCCGAAGCCCCAGGTCTGCACGCCCGGCGGCTGGCACTTGAGCTGGTCGACCATGTCGGTCAGCGCCTGCACCGCCTCGGGTCCGTTGACGGTTGCCTTCATGGTATCGGCATCGAAGAATTTGCCGCCGTAGGTGCGCAGGCGTTCCGAGAAGAAGAAGTGCATGTATCCGGTGTTGATGAGTCCCGCGCCGTAGGTCTTCGGGGCCATCTTGTCGGTGATGAACTGGCAGACCTCGCCGAAGGCTTTCCAGGTCTGCGGCGGACCGAGATCGTAGCCGTACTTGGCCTTGAACTCGGCCATGTTGGTCGGATCCTCGAAAATATCCTTGCGGTAGTAGAGGAGATGGACGTCGCCATCGACGACCAGACCATAGGTCTTGCCGTCATAGGTCATCCAGTCCTTGAAGGCCGGCGCGATGTCGTCGAACTCGGCCTTGACGCCGTACTTGTCGATGTAGGCATCGAGCGGCTCCAGCGCCCCGGCGCGGGCAAAGTCGGCGACCCACGACGGTCCGACGAGCATCACGTCGTAGGCACCGCTCGCCGCCTTGTGCTCGAGCATCTGCTTGGTGAACAGTTCCTCGAATGGAATCTCGTTCACATGGACCTTGATTCCGGTGAGCTTCTCCCATTCGGGACCGTTTATGTTAATGCCGAGCATGGCCAGGAGCCCTGCCTCCTCGGCCGTGTTCAGTGTCACGCCCGAATAGGCCTTGGCGGCCTCGACCGCCTTGGTCGCCGCATTCTCCTCCGCCGATGCGGCAAGCCCGCCGGCATGCATCAGCGCCGCCGCGCCGAGCATCGACAACATCATCTTCGCGCGCATTGATCTCTCCCCTTTTCCTTGTACCGACCAACAAGACAAGTACCGCATCGCATCATAGCTACCCCCCGTCAGTCAACGAAAAGGGGGCGCAAGCGATCCACAATCGCGTCATTTCCCGTCCATTGTCAGCCCGTAGCCAAGATTGTATTGATCATCGTTACAATATCACCCGCCAACGATCTTCTGATATCCACGGCTCCCCCAATGGACAGATGGCTCCCCGAAATCGGCGTCGGATATGGCGACGCCTACATGCTTCTCGCCGACTCCATCGAGCAGGCCGTGCGCGTTGGCCGGCTGACCGCCGGCGCGCGACTGCCCACCCACCGCGCGCTCGCCAGCCGCCTCGGCGTGGCGGTGAGCACCGTGACCCGCGGCTACACCGAAGCAGCCCGGCGCGGCCTCACCGAAAGCACCGTCGGGCGGGGAACCTTCATCAAGGGTTCCGCCGCGACCGGGATCGCCAACGCCACCGGTGAGGAACCGCGGCGGCTCGAACGCATGTTCGTCTCGCTCGTCTCGCGCGCCAGTGCCGTCGATCTCAGCCTCAACCATCCGCTGCGCCACGGCGCCGGCGCGGCACTCTCCGCCGGCCTGCGGACCCTTGTCCGTGACGTCGACCTGGACCAGCTGACGCTCTACCACCCCCCACAGGGTGGCGTCGGCCATCGCGCCGCCGGGGCGAAGTGGCTGGACTTCCTCGGCGTCGAGGCGGAACCCGACGATGTGATCGTCGTTGCCGGCGGGCAGACGGCGCTCCTGTCGATCCTCCTGGCATTCGCCGGGCGGGGCGACGTTGTGCTCGCCGAATCGCTCACCTGGCCGGGTGCCCTTGCCATTGCGCAGGCCCTCGGCATCCGGCTGGAAGAACTGGCAATGGACGCGGAGGGGATCGTCCCCGAAGCCTTCGAGGAAGCGTGCCGGCGTTTCGCGCCGCGCCTTCTCTACACGATGCCGACGCTCCAGAACCCGACGACCGTCACGGCAAGTGTCGAGCGCCGCCGCGCCATTGCCCGCATTGCCCGGGCCCATAGCGTCATCATTGTCGAGGATGACGCCTATGGCTTCCTCGTTGAACCGCGGGCCACACCCTACTTCGCGATTGCCCGCGAGAGCAGCGTCTACCTGACCAGTCTTTCCAAGCCGATGGCGCCGGCGATGCGCCTCGGCTATGTGGCCGCTCCCGCGGCGCTGCGCCGCCGCCTTCTTGTCTCCTTCCGCGCCACTACCGTCATGGCCTCGCCCATCCTCGCCGAGCTTGCGGCGCGCATGATCCTTGATGGCGAGGCGCAGGCGATGGCGCTGTTCCAGGCCGAGGGAGCCGAGCGGCGCCAGCGTCTTGCCGACCGCATTCTCGGCCCGGCGGGCGGAGTTCGTGCCGCGCTCCACCGCTGGCTAAAACTGCCCATCGGGCTGCGCACGGCAAGTTTCGTCGCCGACGCCCTCGCCAACGACGTTGCGGTGACCGCCGGCGACGTATTCGCCATCAATTCGGGCAATGACCCCTCGGGCGTCCGCATCTGCCTTTGCGCCGAACCCGACGAAAAGCGCCTCGAAGGGGCGCTCGATGTCCTCGCACGGCTGGTGGCCAGCGATCACTCCGCCGCCCTCCCCGTGGTCTGAACCTCGCGATAGATCGTGACCGTGCCGGCGAGTTGCTCGCCCGGTTGCAGAACCGCAATCGCGTGCCCAGGCACGCCGAGCGCGGCGCGGTTGAAGCCGTCATTGGCATTGCTGACCGGCTCGATGCAGACATAAGGGTAGTCCCAGGCATCGTAGACCTGCAGCTTGCCGAGAGCCCCGTCCGCCACGATCACCGTCGTCGCGCCGCCGGGCGCCGCCAGCCTCGCCACCCCGTCCCAGCCTTCGTAGCAGCGGTCGAGGACGATCTCGTCGACATCAAGCCCGTTGGTAAAATCGAGGCCCGGCACGACCGGCCCGTAACCTTCGCCAACCGCCTCCGGTGCATCCGGCGGCCACAGCCCCGCCGCGTTGAAAGTCAGCACGGTGCCGGGGCTCTTCGGGAAATAGGGATGGAAGCCGATCCCGGCCGGCATGGCTCTTCGATCCGTGTTGGTCAGCACCAGTTCGGTGACGAACCGCCCGCTGTCGAGCCGGTAGGCGATGTCGCCGCGCCAGGCGAAGGGAAAGGCGCCGGGGGACGGCTCATAGTCGAGGCGAAGGCAGATCTCGCTTGGCCTCTCCCGAAGGATCCGCCACGGCCTGATCCAGCCCTCGCCGTGAACGGCGCAAGGCTCCGCCGGCACGTTCCGGCCGAGCCCGTACCAGTTGCCGGCGAAGCCAAAGCCGTCGCCAAATACCGGACCGGAATAGGCGAGAAGCGGGAATGCGGAGAAGCCGTATGTGAAGGCCGATTGCAGGCCCTCGGTTGTCGCCGGCCGCAGCACATCGCGTCCGCCGACGCGGAACGCCGCGACGCGGGCGCCACACTCCGGCGCTACGGTCAGCTCGGCGTCACCGTCGCGAAGCGTGACAAGACGGCCGGTCGCCGGGAGATGGTCGAACATCGCGCGCCGCCGTCAGGAGGGAAGCGCGATCGTGCCGTCGAGGAACAGCGTTGCTTCGCCGGTGATGGTGACGATGCCCTCGCCGAGGCGGCAGTAGAGGATGCCGCCGCGCGGTGAGAGCTGGTGCGACACCAGTGTGTCGCGTTTCAGCCGGTCGGCCCAGAACGGCACGAGGATACGATGCGCCGTGCCGCACACCGGATCCTCGTTCAGCCCGATGCGGGGCGCGAAGACGCGAATGGCGAAGTCGGCGCTCTGCGACGGCGCCGTGACGATGACGGTGTCGCTCGAGAGGCGCGCCACCTTGGCAAGGTCGGGTGACAGCGCGGCGACCTTTGTATCGTCCGCGAACACGGCAATCACGCCGAAGGAAGAATCGAAGGTTTCGTCCGGCGCGCTGCCAAGGCAATCGGCAAGGGCGTCGCGCGCATCGAGCGGCCTCAGCGGCATCACCGGCCAGTCGACAGAGATGCGGCCGTCCTCGGCGCGCGCGGCGCGGCGGCCCCCGCCGTCGAGGCCGAACTCAATAGCGCTGGCACCCGGTCGCAGGCGATTGAGCGCCACCCAGGCGGCGGCATGGGTGGAGTGGCCGGCGCCGGGATGAGGACCCTCGGGCGTGAAATAACGAAGCTCGACCTGCTCGCCATCGTCCGAAAGCACCGCGAGCACCGGTTCCTGAAGCTGGCGGCAAAGGGCCATCATCATCTCGGCCGGCCGCGGCGCGTCGAGGGTCACGACGAACGCCGGATTTCCCCGGAACGGATCCTTGGCGAACGTCACGATCTGATGGATCGGAACCGGCACGGGCATGGCCTCCACAAGTCTTTTCTTGTCCCCGGCTTCACTGCCCGGGCAGATTTTCATCAAAGCAGCGCGCATCCTCCGGCCGCCAGGCAACCCCCACCCGGTCGCCGACCGCCG
>JBDTLN010000017.1:0-11719 GCA_039934795.1 Bauldia sp.
GGGTGGCGCCGGCCATCCGACCGATCGCGTGCAACTCGTCGTGGAGCGCCATGTGGTCGAGCGAGGCCAACGGGAGCGCGACAAAGATCAGGATGCGCTGGTGCAGCATCCGATAGGTCTCGTCAAACGCCACGGCGATTTCGGCATGGTGATGGGTCTCCTCCGACCTTGCAGGGTCTGGCACGCCCCAATGCGCGCTCATCGGATGGCCCGGCCATACCGGGCAGGCCTCGCCGGCCGCCTCGTCGCAGACCGTGACAATGAAATCGAAGTGCGGCGCGTCCGGTCCGCTGAATTCATCCCACGACTTCGACCGGAAGCTGGACACATCGTAGTCGAGATTCTCCAGGACCCGCAGGGCCTCCGGATGAACGGCGCCCTTCGGAAAGCTGCCGGCGCTCCAGCCGCGGAAATGCCCCTTCCCTTCCCGGTTGAGGATCGCCTCGGCCATGATCGATCGCGCCGAGTTCCCGGAGCAGATGAAAAGGACGTTGAAAACCTTGTCGGACATCGGCGCGCCTCCCGGGTGGCCTCGCTCGATATCGGCGGAAGATGACAGTCGCGTGACGCTTGCGCGGCCGCTACGGCGAGCCTTCAGAGCCCGTTGAGGCCGAAGGTCGCAAGCGTTTTGCCGAGCGCCTCCGGCCAGGCCTTGCCAGAAGTGAGGTAGGCCGCGCCCGGCGCCGCAGGCGGGCCATGTTCCAGCGCCACTACCGCCCTCACCCGCCGCGCGATCGCCGGGGCCGGATCGATCCACTGCACCGGCCAGGGCGCCAGCCGCTGGAAATGCGGCAAGAGGAACGGATAGTGCGTGCAGGCAAGCACGATGGCGTCGGTACGCCTGCCGTCCTGTTCCAGAAATGCCGGCTCGATCTCGGCAAGGATCGCGGCGTCCTCCACCGCCTCGCCGCGCATATGCGCCTCGGCGAGCGGCGCCAGATTGGCCGAGCCGACGAGGCGCACATGGCACGCCTTGGCGAAACTTTCGATCAGCCCACGCGTATAGTCCCGCCGCATGGTGCCATAGGTGCCCAGCACGCTGATCAGGCCGCTCTTCGTGTGCTCCGCCGCCGGCTTGATCGCCGGCACGGTGCCGACAAACGGCCCCGGGAAGCGGGCGCGGAGCGGCGGCAGCACCAGGGTTGAGGCCGTATGGCAAGCAATCACCACGCCGTCCGGCTCGAAACGCGCGATCAGCCGCCCGACAAGTTCGACCACGTGATTGGTGAGCGCCGCGTCTTCCCATGCGCCGTAGGGAAAGGCCGCGTCGTCGGCGACGTAGACGATGTCCGCCGCAACGGCGACGCTGCGAATCTCGCGGAGCACGGACAATCCGCCGACGCCCGAGTCGAAGACAAGTAGACGAGTCACGCCGGCTTCTTGCCCGGCGTCGCCGGCGCGTCCCCCGCCTCGCTCCGCGAGCGGATCGGACGCGTCGGACGGGCCTCCAGCGCCGCGATAACGCCGCGCAGCATCCGCACCTCCTGCTCCGTCAGCCGCGCCCGCTGCAGGAGGATGCGGAGCGAGCGGACCGTGTGCGGGCGCTTTTCCGGCGGCCGGAAGAACCCGGCGGCGTCAAGCGAGCCTTCGAGATGCTCGAAGAGCCGGAGGAGATCCTCTTTCGGCGCGACATGGGCCGCATCGGGTCCGGCGAACGGCAGCCCCTCCGACTCGTGAACCAGACCCGAGCGTCGCCACTCATAGGCGATGATCAGCACCGCCTGGGCGACGTTGAGCGAGGCATGCGCCGG
Organism: Bauldia sp.; assembly: GCA_039934795.1. Lineage (GTDB taxonomy): Bacteria > Pseudomonadota > Alphaproteobacteria > Rhizobiales > Kaistiaceae > CAMCWB01. The sequence goes on from JBDTLN010000017.1 coordinate 1,752, forward strand.
GTCGACCGGCAGGGTGACGAGGGCATCGGCAAGCGACAGTTCGTCGTTGGTCAGCCCCGACCGCTCGCGCCCGAAGAGGACGCCGGTAGCCTTCCCCTCCTCGCAGAGTTCGCGAAGCTGCGCCGCCGCCCGCCGCGGCCCCGCCACCTCCATCGCCAGTTCACGCACCCGGGCCGTCGTCGCCAGCACGAAGCCGAGATCGGCGATGGCCTCCTCGGTCGTTGCAAATACCTTGGCCGCGTCGATCACATCATCGGCACCGCTCGCCGCCGCCCGCGCCTTCTCGCTGGGGAACGTCTCGCGCGGATTGACGAGGCGCAGTTCGCGAAGGCCGAAATTCGCCATGGCCCGCGCCGCCGTGCCGATGTTTTCGGCAAGCTGCGGCTCGACGAGGATGATGGCGGGCAGCATGGGCTGGGCTTTGACCTTGGGCAGGAGATTGCGCCGAATTAACCGGGCGCAACTAGGCAAAATGGCCGTTCCGGGTCAAGCTTGCCCTGTCGGCTGGGCCACGAAGCCGGAGGCCATGATGAACGGACAAGAACTGGCGGAACGCGTGCGCGGGCTTCTTTTCGGGCCGCATGTCACCGAGAAGAAGATGTTCGGAGGCATTTGCTTCCTGTTCGACGGCAACATGGTGCTCGGCGCCTCGCCCCGCGGCCTCCTCGTCCGGGTCGGCAAGGAGGCCCACGACGCCGCCCTGAAGAAGCCGGCGACGCGGCCCATGCAACAGGCCAACCGCACGATCCCCGGCTACATCGTCGTCGGCGAGGAAGGCCTGCGGCGCGACGCCGACCTCAAGGCATGGGTGGATCTCGCCCGCGCCCACATCGCGACCCTGCCGCCAAAGCCGGTGGCAAGTCCGTCCAGACGCGCCCCGGCAAGCCGAGCTCCGGCGACGCGCAGCACGTCCCGCGGGTCTGCCTGACCGCTCTTTGGCGGAAACGTGCGAAACAGCTGAAATATCAAAGTATTTCTCGCCCGCCCCGGTATCCTGGCGGTCGATTTCCCGGCTTACCGAATCGGCCGAATCCGGCTATTCTCCCGTTTTTGCAATCGGGGGACGACCATGACTGACATGACCGCAAGCTCGACCATGTCCACAATGCGGGCAAACTGGGGCTGGCTGCTCGCCATCGGAATCATCTTCGTCATTGGCGGCGCGCTGGCGATTCTGGTGCCGGTCGTAGCGTCGATAGCCGTGACATTGGTGGTTGCCGTGGTCTTCATCTGGATCGGCATCATGTCGATCATCCAGGCCTTCAGCGACAAAAGCTGGGGCGGCTTTGCCTGGCAGCTCATCATTGGCATCATCATCCTCGTCGGCGGCATCTCCGTATATTTCAACCCGATCCTCGGCACACTGACGCTGACGCTGGTGGTTGCCGCCATGTTCATCGCCAAGGGCATCTTCCAGTTGATCCTCGGCTTCCGCATGCGGCCGCACGGCGGTTCCGGCTGGATCATCGCCGCCGGCGTCCTGTCCATCATCGTCGGCATCCTGATCTGGGTGCAGTGGCCGAGCGCCGCGCTGTGGGCCCTCGGCACCCTCGCCGGCATCTCGCTGATCTTTACCGGCTGGAGCTACATCGCCATGTCGATGGCGGTTCGGCGCCTCACCGCCTGACGGGCGCCAGCGTGCCGACGTGACGATCGAGACTGTCGTCGGCAGGCCCGTTCTGACGATTGCCGGCGAGACGCTCGACAGCCTCGCCGGCGGTGCAGTGATACCGCCTCTGGTCTCCGTAGTCGTCATCGCATGGAATCACGAGCGTTTCGTCGAGGCGGCGATCGCCTCGATCCGCGGACAGGACTACGCCGCGATCGAATGCGTCGTCGTCGACAATGGCTCCTCCGACGGCACTGCTGCGGCGATCGCGCGCGCCGTCGGCGACGACCCGCGCTTCACCGTCGTGCTCCGCAACGAGAATGCAGGCCAGCTCGGCGCGTTCATTGACGTGTTCGACCGCCTGCGCGGCGAGTTCGTGACTATCGTCGACTCCGACGACCTGATCTTCTCCAACGCCATCGCCACCCACGTCCAGGTCCAACTCGCCCTGCCGCAGAAGGTGGCCATCACGTCTGGTGCGATTATCCAGATCGGCGGCGATGGCCAGGCATTCCATAGACACCGGCCGGACGTGGCACCGCGCAGCGCGCGCAGCGTCTTCAGCGAACCCGCAATACGGGTCGCGTCAATATCGGACGAGCAATATGACGAGCTCTCGCGCCGGGTTACGCTCGTGCCGGCGGAGTTGCCGGGGTGGCACTGGTCTCCGGGAAGCGCGATCCTGTACCGCCGGGCAACCATCGCCGCGATCCTGCCGCGTCGGCAACTCACGACCCGGCTCTACGCGGACGGCTATCTTGCCTCGCTCTGCCACGCCCTCCACGGCTCGGCCGCGATCCATCTGCCGCTCTCGGCGTGGCGCACGCATGGCGGCAACGAAATGGGCGCCGGAATCACCAGCACCTACAACAATGCGAAGCCGGGCTTGGCTGCGATGAAGCGGGCCCTCAACGGCGAAAGGCTGCGGCGCGCCCTCGCCGATCCCAAGCATACGGACGCTCTGGTCCCGGGACGCTACTGGACGTTTGTCGACGTCGCCGCGGGCCTCTTCGGCTGGCAGCAAATCGACCAAAACGAGGTCGTTCCCATGTTCGCGGCCAGCTACCCCGACTTGATCGAGCTTTTCGGTATCCCGCGAACCTTGATGCAGATTGCAAAGCGGGTGCCGCTCCGATCGGCTCTGCGGATCGTTAGAGACGCCACCGGCCGGGCGCCCTCGCCGGCGGAGCGAGCCGCGATCCTGACGGCGGTGGCGGCTCGCAAGGCGCGCGACGCGGCCACTATTCTTGCACCACGGAACTGGGCTCGTGCCAGGCGCCTGTTCGCCGGGTAGCCTGGCGGCTTTGCCGATCCGCCCCGACGAATGCTATAGCAGCCCCGCGCTCCCTTCCGTCCCCACCCGCGCGGACGCCGCCTCCCCGGCCGATCCGCCGCTGTCCATCCGCGAGGTTCCAGTTCCTATGGCGAAGATCAAGGTTGCCAACCCGGTCGTCGAGATCGACGGCGACGAGATGACCCGGATCATCTGGCACCTCATCCGCGACAAGCTGATCCGGCCCCATCTCGACATCGACCTGCTCTATTACGACCTCGGCGTCGAGAACCGCGACGCGACCGAGGACAAGGTAACGGTCGAGGCCGCCGAGGCGATCAAGAAGCATGGCGTCGGCGTCAAATGCGCCACGATCACGCCCGACGAGGCCCGCGTCGAGGAATTCAAGCTGAAGAAGATGTGGAAGTCGCCGAACGGCACCATCCGCAACATTCTCGGCGGCGTCATCTTCCGCGAGCCGATCATCTGCCGCAACGTACCGCGCCTCGTCCCCGGCTGGACCCAGCCGATCGTCGTCGGCCGCCACGCCTTCGGCGATCAGTACCGCGCCACCGATTTCCGCTTCCCCGGCAAGGGCACGCTGACCATCAAGTTCGTCGGCGACGACGGCAAGGTCATCGAGCACGAGGTGTTCAAGTCGCCCGGCTCAGGCGTCGCCATGGCGATGTACAATCTCGACGATTCGATCCGCGATTTCGCCCGCGCCTCGCTCAATTACGGCCTGAACCGCAAATACCCGGTCTACCTCTCCACCAAGAACACCATCCTCAAGGCCTATGACGGCCGCTTCAAGGACCTGTTCCAGGAGGTGTTCGACGCCGAATTCGCGGACCGGTTCAAGGCGCTCGGCATCACCTACGAGCACCGCCTCATCGACGACATGGTCGCCTCCTCGCTGAAATGGTCTGGCGGCTACGTCTGGGCCTGCAAGAATTACGACGGCGACGTCCAGTCCGACACGGTGGCGCAGGGCTTCGGCTCGCTCGGCCTGATGACCTCCGTGCTGCTCACACCCGACGGCAAGATCGTCGAGGCCGAGGCCGCCCACGGCACGGTCACGCGGCACTTCCGCGAGCACCAGAAGGGCAAGGAAACTTCCACCAACTCCATCGCCTCGATCTTCGCCTGGACGCGGGGCCTCGCCCACCGCGCCAAGCTCGACGACAACGCCGCGCTGGCGAAGTTCGCCTCGACCCTGGAGAAGGTCTGCGTCGACACTGTCGAGGCCGGCTTCATGACCAAGGACCTCGCCCTCCTCGTCGGTCCCGACCAGCGCTGGCTGTCCACCGGCGGCTTCCTCGACAAGGTCGACGAGAACCTGAAGCGCGCCATGGCCTGACGCGGAGGCTCGGGTCGTGGCGGCGACCGGGGATGCCTTCCCCGAGACCGGGCGGGCCGCGCCGCTCGCCATCTTCGCCGTCTTCACCCGCCTCGGCCTCACCTCCTTCGGCGGGCCGATCGCCCATCTCGGATACTTCCGGCAAGAATTCGTCGTCCGCCGCCGCTGGCTCGGCGAGGCCGCTTACGCCGACCTTGTCGCGCTCTGCCAGTTCCTTCCCGGCCCGGCGTCGAGCCAGGTCGGCTTCGCCATCGGCGCCGCCCGTGGCGGGCTCTGGGGCGCCCTCGCCGCCTGGCTCGGCTTCACCTGGCCATCAGCCGTGGCAATGGTCCTCTTCGCGTACGGCGCGACGCGCCTCGACGGCCCGCTCGCCACCGGCGTGCTGCACGGACTGATGCTGGTCGTGGTAGGCGTCGTTGCGCAGGCGGTCATCGGCATGGCGCGCACCATGTGTCCTGACGCGCCCCGCGCCGCCATCGCCGCCCTGGCGGCGGTGATCGTCTTTCTCGCCGGCAGCGCGCTGGGCCAGATCGCCGCCATCGCGCTCGGCGCCGCCGCGGGAATGGCCATCGCCCGCGGCACTCCCCCCGCGGCGTCGCCCAACGGTCATCGTGACCCCTTGCCCGCGCCGGTCTCGGCGCGCGACGGGGGCATCCTCCTCGCCGTCGTTCCGCTTCTGCTCATCGCCCTGTGGCTTGCCGAAAGTCTCGGCATTGGCGGCCACGCCGTGGCCCTCGTCTCCGCCTTCTACCGCTCCGGCGCCCTCGTCTTCGGCGGCGGCCACGTCGTGCTGCCCATGCTCGACCAGGCGGTCGTCGCCACGGGCTGGGTGCCGGCAGCCGATTTCCTCGCCGGCTACGGCGCGGCGCAGGCCGTGCCCGGGCCACTCTTCTCCTTCGCCGCCTTCCTCGGCGCCGTTGGCCCACCGCCGAATGGCTGGCCGGGCGCGATCCTCGCGCTCTTCGCGATCTTCCTCCCAGGGCTTCTCCTGGTCCTCGGCGCCCTGCCTTATTGGGAGGCCGTGCGCCGCATGGCGCGCGCCCGCGCCGCGCTCGCCGGCGTCAACGCGGCCGTGGTCGGAATCCTTGCTGCGGCCCTCTACGATCCGCTCTGGACCGGCGCCGTCCACGCGGCCGCCGATGCCGCTCTCGCACTCGCATTCCTCGGCCTCCTGCTTCTGCGCCTGCCGCCCTGGCTGGTCGTCCTCCTCGGCGTTGCCGTCGGGGCCGCCGGCGCCGGACTTTGACGGCGCCCGGACCAGGCTCAGGTCTTCCGCATTTCAGCCTGGCGCACCGCGTCGAGGCGTGCGTCGATTGCATCGTCCGGCAAGCCGAGCCGTTCGAGCACCCGGGCGCCCAGTTGCAAACTTCCCTCGAATGCCTCGGGCACGACATCGTCGACGCCCATGGCGATGAGGGTGCGCGCGTGGGCGCCGTCCAACGCCCGGACATGGATCGCCGCAGCCGGCCACGCCTCGCGGATCATCGTCACTGCGCGCTCCGTCACTTCCGGATCGTCGGTCGTCAGGACGAAGGCCCGCGCCCGCCCGGCGCCGACCTTCTCGAGGATTTCCGGACGGCTTGCATCGCCGAAATAGACCGGCCTGCCCGCCGCCCGCTGCTTCGCCACCCGCTCCGCGTCGAGATCGAGCGCGACATAGTCGAACCCCTCCGTTTCCAGGAGACGCGCCACGGTCGAGCCGACGCGGCCAAAGCCGGCGATCACCACATGATCGGCGAAGGACGAGGCATCCGCCTCGTCGACGCCATGCATCTCGGTGTTGATGCTGTCGCTCCGCCGCCTGGCGAGCCTTCGCCCGAGCGCGCCGAGGGCCGGCGTCAGGATCATGGAGAGGGCTGCCGCCGAAACGACAATGCGCTCGATTTCGGGAGGGATCAGCCTGTCGCCTGCCGCAAGATTGAAGACGACGAAGCCGAATTCGCCTGCGCCGGCGAGCAGCAGCGCCGCCTCAACGGCCTGGGGCTCCTCGACCCGCAGCAGGCGGGAGACGACGAACATCGCCAGCCCCTTGGCGACCAGCAGTCCCGCCAGCCCGATAAGGATGGGCAGGGGATCGCCGACGATCGCCGGCACGTTCAGGCTCATGCCGATCGTCATGAAGAAGAGGCCGAGCAGCAGGCCCTTGAACGGCTCGATATCGACTTCGATCTGGTGCCGGTACTCGCTGCCGCCGAGCAGCAGGCCGGCGAGAAAAGCGCCAAGCGCGGGCGAAAGCCCCACCGCCGAAGTGATCAGCGCCGTGCCGATGGCGATGAGCAAGGCTATGGCAACGATCAACTCGCGGCTGCCCGTCGCCCCCGCCAGCCTGAGCAGCGGGCCGATCAGGTAGCGTCCCGCCACCCAGATAAGCGCCAGCGCCGCGATCGAGATGCCAATGCTGCGCAGCGCGGTCCCCTGCAGATTCACCTCGTCGCCGCCGAGGAGGCCGACCAGGATGACGATCGGCACCACCATCAGGTCCTGGAAGATCAGCACGCCCATGGCGAGGCGCCCGACCTTCGTGCCGAAGCGATGGGCCTCGATCAGCACCTGCGTGACGATCGCCGTCGACGACAGCGCCAGCGCCATGCCGACGACAAGCGCGGTCCGCACCTCCCCCGACAGCCACGCCACGCCGACGACTATGAGAGCCGCCGACAGGAAGACCTGGCCCGTGCCGACGCCGAGCACGAAGCGGCGCATCCGCCACAGGCGCTCCAGCGAAAATTCGAGGCCGACGAGGAAGAGCAAAAAGAGGATGCCGAGTTCGGCAAACGGACGGACCCGCTCCGGATCGGAGAAAGTCACATAGCCGAGCCACGGCAGGCTGCCGACGAGGTGGCCGAGCCCGCCCGGCCCGAGCGCCACGCCGGCGATCAGGAAGCCGAGGACCGCGCCGACGCGCAGCCATCCGAACAGCGGCACGACGACCCCCGCCGTCGCCAGCAGGATCAGCAGATCCTTGATCCAGGCGCCTTCGATCATGGCTTTCCCGTCATTTGCCAGGCGGCATCGACCAGCGCCGTCGAGACGCCGCGATAGATGCCGCCGCCGCCCAAGGCCAGCGATTGCGTCATGGCCATGGCCTGGCGTGCGACGAGAAGTGCGTCGGCCGGCGGGCCGGCCTTGACCAGGAGGCCGGCGAGCGACGTCATGCCGTAGGTCAGGTTGGCGGCATCCTGATAGGTCGCCTTGCTGCCGGCGGCAATCATTTGCCGCCCCGCCGCCGTTGCCTCTTCGTATCGCCCAAGCCCATCAAGAGCCTGCATCTCCACGCCGTAAATCGCCGAGAGGCGATTGCCGACCGGCGGCGGCAGCGCGCTGGTGCGCGTCTCGGCGTCGCGCGCTGCCGCCAGCGCATCTCCGTAGCGCTTCACCTGGATCAACGCCGAGGCGAGGTTGAAGCGCGCCAGCGCCCTGAAATCCTCCTGCTCCGGCAGCCGGTCCGCGATCGCGATGGCCGCGCTGAAGAGATCCACGGCCTCGGACGCCTTGCCGTTGAACATGATGAACGTACCGAGATTGTGCAGGGCGAACGCATACTTCGCCCCGGCCTCGCCATAGGCGACCTTGAGGATCGCCGCCGACCGCCGGCCGATTGCTTCCGCCTCGTCGAAGCGGCGAAACGAGGCGAGCAGTCCCGCGAAAGAGTCGAGGTCGCGGGCGATCTCGGGGTGGTTCGGCGGATAGATAGACTCGGAAAGGGCGATCATTTCGCGGTGCGCCCGTTCGGCACAGTCGAGATCGGCGATGCCCTCGGCCGCGCTCGCCCGCACCCGCATCGGCTCGATCAGAAGCACACGGAAATCCGGTGCATACTGGCGGCGGATGGCGATGGCTTCTTCCGCCGCATCAACCGCTTCCCGGTAGTGCCCGTCGGCATATTCGATCGCCGCGAGCCGCTCGTAGAAGAACCCCGCGACCGTCGGATCGGCCTTGTTGCCGAGCCGGTCGCTCTCGGCGCCAAGCGCGGCGCGCGCCTCGACACGCCGCCCGGCGCGAACCAGGAACTCGATGCGGTCGAGACGCGCCGCGCTGGCCACCGGCGAAGCGGCGCCCTGACGCTTCTCGAACGCCGCAATCTCCTCATCGGCCGCGGCAACGGCGTCGGAGACCCGGTCGAGCCGCTCGAGGAGCCGCCCGCGCAGCGCCAGCGCCGTCACCCAGGAGTCCTCCTCTTTCGCGTCGGCTTCCAGGATCGGGATCGCTGCCTCGATTGCCGGCAGTGCCTTCCTGTACTCGCCGTCGGTCAACGCCATCTGGCCACGCATAAGCAACAGAATGCCGCGTAGTTCCGTACCCCGTGCGCCGGCGCGCGCCATGTCGGCGATTGCCGCGTCGAGCGCGCTGGCGAGTTCCACCATGCGACCGGCCTTTTGCGCCGCCTGCGCCATCTGCATCCGCGCCAAGCCGCGGAGATACGCCACGCTCGCATCGTCGCCGGAAAGGCTTGCCGCCTCGGCGAGGATGCCGTCGGCATCGGCCTCCCGTCCGGCGGCGCCATAAGCACCGATCGCGGTCTCGATCGTGCTGGCTTTGACCGGATCGGCCATCGTGCCGGCCCTCATCCGGCGCAGCATGGCCTCGGCGACGCGGATCGCTTCGTCCTTGTCGCCGCGCAAGATCAGCCGATTCGTGAACTCCCGCGCTATGGAGACAAACGGCACCGCATCTTCGGAGCGCGCCAGCAGGGCGACGGCGAGCCGGTAGGCGTCGTCGGCCTGCGGGCTATCAAGCGCAGCGAGCGAACGCGCGATGCCGGCGGCAAAGAGGCCGGCATCCGGAGACTCGCCTTGTTTGGCGGCGCGCAGCTTCTCCAGCCCGGCATAGAGGAGATCGACTGCCTCGCCATCCTTGCCCGCCTCGGCTGCCGCCGTGCCGCGGTCGTAGAGATCCTGCACGCTCTCCTCGGCCGCCGCGGACCCGACGAACAGCATCAACAGGCAGAGGATTCGTACAAGCGTCATGCGATGTCCGGATAGCACGAGAGCCGCAGATGGACACGCACCGCGCCGCCAATCAAGGTCCGCCGGCCTTGGTTTCGGCACGATTGATTGTGACAGCCTGCCGCCCCACGCCGAGGCCTCCATATGCCCCGATTTGCCCACTTTCTCCGCGTTGCCATTCCCGCCGGGCTCGTCGTCGTCGCCGCGATCTTCGCCATCAACTCGAGCCGGCTGGCCACCCCGTCGAGCGGCAAGCCGCTCATCATCGCCCATCGCGGGCTCGGCCAGACCTTTTCCCGCGACGGGCTAACCGGCGAGACCTGCACGGCAGACCGCATCTTCCCGCCCGAGCACCCGTTTATCGAGAACACTATCGAGAGCTTTCGCGCCGCCTTCGCCGCCGGCGCCGCGATCGTCGAGTTCGACGTCCAGCCGACTACCGATGGCGACTTCGTCGTCTTCCACGACTGGACGCTCGACTGCCTCACCGACGGCACCGGCGTGACGCGGGCCCACGACCGCGCCAGGCTGCGACGTCTCGACATCGGCTATGGCTACACCGCCGACGGCGGCAAGACCTTCCCCTTCCGCGGCAAGGGAGTCGACCTGATGCCGACCCTTGGCGAAGTCCTTGAAGCCTTCCCCGATCGCCGCTTCCTCATCAACATCAAGGGCGACGAACCAAACGAGGGCCGGCGCCTCGCTGCCCGCCTCGCCGCCCTCCCGGCCGAACGGCAGAAGCCGGTGATGGTCTATGGCGGCGGCAAAGCCATCGAGGCG
>JBDTLN010000018.1:0-11623 GCA_039934795.1 Bauldia sp.
AGCCCTCTCCTGGCTCCCCGCTCATGCCCAGTCGGGCCCGGTCGGCATCGGCTTCGTCCAGGCGGAGGAAGGCACGTGGTGGTGCCGCTCGGCCGATTCCGCCAAGGCTTTCGCCTGTGCGCGGGACAAATGCCGTGCTGCGGCGGGCGGGCAGGAGTGCCATGACATGCGCTGGTGCGGCCTCGCCGCGTGGTCGGGGATGATGATCATCTGGCTGCCGGAGTTTCACAGCACGTCCATCATCTGCGGTGCGCCAAGCGAGGCGGCGGCGACGGCGGCACTGAAGGCCCTCTGCGACAATGATGAGGTGGTCACGCGCTGCCAGGTCACCGCGATCATCGACCCCGAGGGCAAGGAGCGGCTGTTGGAAGGCCTGAGCTGGCCCGGCCCCACGGCGACCGAAATGGCGCCGGACGAGTCCGGTGAACCGCCGGCCAATCCCGATCCCCCGGCGGATAAAGGGCCTACCGTCGAATAGAGATTGCCGAATCGGCCGGCGAGACTACATTTCGGCCGACCCCGGTTCCTGCAGCCAACCGGCGACCCTCCTCACCCTCCCCGCCGCCCCCCTAAATCGGCAGCTTCCGTACAGGAAATCCCCATGGCTTTCACAATCTATCAGGCTTCGATCCCGGTATTTCAGCGCCGGCTTCTCGCCCTTTCCGCAGTCATCGAGAAGGCCGCCGCCTTCGCCGAAGCAAGGCGGATCGAGCCGACCGTGCTCCTCAACGCCCGTCTGGCGCCGGACATGTTTCCGCTCGTTCGCCAGGTCCAGACCGCGACCGACCACGCCAAGGGTGCGAGCGCGCGCCTTGCCGGGCTGGAGGTTCCGCGCTTCGCCGACACGGAGTCCAACTTCGAGGAGCTGCAGGCGCGGATCGCCAAGATCCTAGAATTCATCGACGCCATTGAGCCGGCGGCCCTCGACGGCGCCGAGGACCGGGACGTTACCCTGATGATCGGCGGCAAGGAGCGGACGATGAAGGGCGCCTTCTATCTCCTCAACAGCGCCATGCCGAACTTCTATTTCCACGTCACCACCGCCTACGCGATTCTCCGCCACAACGGCGTCGAGGTCGGCAAGACCGACTTCATGGGCGCGGCTCCCCGGCCGCAGTGAACGCAGATTGCAAATATCTGAAACGCCTCACTTTTGCCGCCTTGCCAGCGGCCTAGGAGTGCGGCAAAGGTGCGGCTTCTCGGGCGGGTTGGTCGTGCGTCAGTAAGGCGTTGACACTTGGGTCTTGCTCGCGGAGCACATCATGAATCTCCATCCCTTCCGGTACGGCACGGCGGCGTCCGCCGCTCTCTTCATCTGGGCGACGGCGGCAAGCGCAGCTCCCGACGCCAAGGCCGTCGCCGACAGTCTCGTTGCCGCGGCCACCGCTGCCGGGTCCACCGCCAGCTATGAAGCCGCGGCCGCCAATGGTGACGACGTCGTCGTCACCAACTTCAAAACCACGCAGCGCGGCGCGACGCTGACCGTTCCCTCGCTCGTCATCGCGGCCCCCGTCGCGCGCCCCGAGGGCGGTTTCACTTCACCCCATGTGACTTTCGACAATGTCACAGGGACCAAGGACAACGCGCCGTCGATGAGCTGGCAGACCGGCGTTGCCGAAGACGCGATCCTGCTGACGCCGGAGGAGGTCAAGGCCCGCGCCACGGTGCGCCCGTTCCGCTCGGTCCGGCTGACCGGCATCAAGCTCGCCTCGAGCGAAGGCGCCGCGCCGGTAACCATCGACGAAGTCGTATCCGACTTCGGTGACGTCAAGCCGGGCGAGCCGCGCGGCTTCGCCATGCGTGCCGGCCCGATCAAGGCAACGATCGACGTCCTCGCCGACACGCCGAACTACCGCCATGTCCTCGAACTGCTCGGCTACAGCGATCTCACCGTCAACGTCGCATCCGAGGGCGGCTACGACGACAAGACCGACACGCTGTTCCTCCGCTCCTTCTCGATCGACACGGCGAATGTCGGCAAGTTGACTGTTTCGGGCAAGTTCAGCGGCATGTCGCTCGGCCGCATCGCGGTCAAGGACGACAGCGTCGGCACGACCGCCCAGGCCAAGCTCGACAATCTCCAGGTCCATTTCGCCAATAGCGGCATCGTCGAGCGGGTCATCGACATGCAGGCCAACGCCACCGGCTCGACCCGCGACGAGGTCATCGAGCAGGCAACGGCCGTGGCCACGGTCACCTTCATGCTTGCCGGAAACATCGCCTTCTCGGAGAAGATCGCCACCGCCGTCGGCACTTTCCTCGCCGATCCCAAGACCCTGACATTCACGGCCACCCCGGCGACGCCGGTGACGATCGGCAAGATATTTGCCGCGGCGATCGGTGCCCAGGAGACGCTGCCCGACCTCCTCGGCGTCGACGTCAAGGCGAACGAGCCATAGGCCCGCGGAAGATGCAGCCGGCAGCCGTCCTGACCCGGGCGACGCATCGTTTCGTCAAGCACACGTTGCTTGCGCTGGCGCTGAGTCCGTTCCTTGCCGGCGCGGCCGCGGCGCAGGCCTCGCCGGTCGCCGACATCATTGCCTGGGTTTCGGCGATCGATGCATCGCCGGACTGGGCCGCCGGATTCCTCAGCGCCAGCTACGATGCGACGACGCGGACCGTCCAGCTATCGGACTTTGCGCTCCGTGCCGAGCATGGCGCCGTCGCCCTCACCATCGACAAACTGTCCATCGTCGATTACGCGCTCGCTCCTGACGGCGGCTTCACCGCCGCCTCGATCAAGACCGCGGGCGGCACGGCCGAACTTGGCCTGATGAAATTCGCGGTCAGCGATGTCGACCTCACCGGTATAGCTGTCCCGGCCATCTCCGCGATCGTCTACGACCCGCAGCGGCCGTTCACCTCGCAACTGAAATTCCTTACCGGCCTTGCCCGCTCCCGGCTTGACCACGGCCGCATCGGCGTCCTCTCGCTGATCGAGACGTTCGGGGGCGTCAACAGCCGCATCGCATACCAGAATTTCGTGATCGAGCATGTTGCCGGCGGCAAGATCGGGTCGATGCGGGCCGGACCAATGACCGTGCAGGCGCCGGCGCCGGAAGGCCTTGCCACCATCACGGTCGGCGCTGCCCAGACGACCGATATGGATCTCCCGGCTTTCCTGCGCGTCTACGATCCAGAGGCCTATGCGGGAGGCGTCGGCGATCTCGCGTGGCATCTGGCGGTCGGGCACGCCGGCTATCGCGACTACACGATGGAACTGCCCGATATCACGATCAAGATGGCCGCGATCGACTTCGAGAAACTGAGCCTGCGGCAGCCGAAAACGAGCTTCGCCGACTATCTCGATCGGCGGATGACACGCATCGACACTCCCGCCGCGACACGCGACCCGCGCGACGATGCCGGCCTCGCCGCGATGATTTCGGCCTTCGGCGTCGGTCGTTTTTCCGTCGACGGCTTCACCATAAACGCCGAAGGAATCGACAAGCTCGGCTTCTCCGGCTTTCACGTCGCCGGCCTGTCGAGCGACGCAGTGGCCGAGATCGGCCTCGACGGTTTCGAGGCCGCCATCGCCGGCCAGGGCTCGATCAAGCTCGGCCACTTCGCCCTCGGCAAGGCGCGCCTGCCGGGCGCCGAGTCGGTGATCGCCGCGCTGCGGACCGCCGGAGACGGCGGCGACGTCAACTTCTCGGCGCTCGTTCCGGAATTCGGCCGGGTCGAGATCGGCGGCGTCCTGGTCGACTCCCCCGAATTCCCGCATATCGCCCTCGGCCGCCTCGACCTCGACCTCGCCAACTACGTCGGCAAGGTGCCGACTTCGGTCACGGCGGACATCGCCGGTCTCGACATGCCGACACGGATGCTGCCCAACCGGATGCTGTCCGGCCTCCTCGGAACGTTCGGCTATGACCGCGTCGAGGCCGATGCCGGCGTCAAGCTGACATGGGACGAAGCCGGTCAGACCGTGAAGGTCGACGATCTCCGCTTCGATATGAAGGACATGGGCTTGCTGACCGGGTCGGCGGCGTTCTCAGGCCTCAGCCGGCAGGCGCTGGAGCAATCCGGCTCGGTGATCGACGCGCTGCCGACAACGGTGCTGACCGGCGGCAGTTTCACCTTCAAGGACGAGTCGCTGATCGAAAAAGGCCTTGCCTATCGCGCCAAAGCCGCCGGCGCCGATCCCGAAAAACTGAGGAAGCAGCTCGCCACGGCAGTGCCCTTCATGCTCGGCTTCCTCGGCAATCCGCCTTTCCAGAAAGAAGTCGGCCCCGTGCTGAAGGCCTTCCTCCTCGCGCCCGGCACGATCACCGCGACCCTGGCGCCGCCGGCGCCGGTCGCGATCCCCGATATCTCGAAGACGATCCTGTCGGCGCCCCAGGACCTGCCAACGCTCCTCGGCATCAACGTCACGGGCGATCCGAAGCCGGCGCCGTCCTCGCCAGACAAGCCGGCCGTTCCCGCTGCGCCGGCTGCCAAGCCCACAGCGCTCGAGCCGCCGAAGATCGATCCCTGAAGTCCGGCGACTATTCCGGCAGGCTGAGCCGGATGTGCAGCTCGCGAAGCTGCTTGGCGCTGACCTCGGACGGCGCGCCCATCAGCAGGTCCTCGGCCTTCTGGTTCATCGGGAAGAGCGTCACCTCTCGCAGGTTCTCCTCGCCGCAGAGGAGCATGACGATGCGGTCGACGCCGGGCGCGATGCCGCCGTGGGGCGGGGCGCCATATTGCAGGGCGCGCAACATGCCGCCGAACTTCTGCTCAAGGACCTCGGCGCCGTAGCCGGCGATGGCGAAGGCCTTGCGCATGATCTCCGGCAAGTGGTTGCGGATCGCGCCCGACGACAGCTCGATGCCGTTGCAGACGACGTCGTACTGGATCGCCTTGATGCCGAGGATCGTCTCGCGGTCGGCGGGATCGAGGGCGAGGAACTTGTCGTGGGGATAGTTCGGCATGGAGAACGGGTTATGGGAGAAGTCGATGCGCTTCTCCTCCTCGTTCCACTCGTACATCGGGAAGTCGACAATCCAGCAAAAAGCGAACCGGCTCTCATCGACGAGGCCGAGGTCGCGCCCGATCTTCTGTCGCGCTGCGCCGGCGAAAGCGGTGAACTTCGCAGGCACCCCGCAGACGAAGAAGACCGCGTCGCCGTCCTTCAGCTTCAGTTCAGCACGCATCGCCTCGGTGCGCTCCGGCCCGATGTTCTTGGCGACCGGCCCGGCGCCCTGGCCGTCGTCGCGGAAGAAGATATACCCGAGGCCCGGCTGGCCCTCGCCCTGCGCCCACGAATTCATGCGGTCGCAGAAGGCGCGGTTGCCACCGGTCGGACCCGGGATCGCCCAGACCTCGACCGTCGGATCGGCGGCGATCTGGGATGCGAAGACCTTGAAGCCGGAGTCGCGGAAATGCTCTGTGACGTTGGACATCTCGATCGGGTTGCGGAGGTCCGGCTTGTCGGAGCCGTATTTCCGCATCGAGTCGGCATAGGTGATGCGCGGGAACTGCGGCGTCACCGGCTTGCCGCCCGCGAATTCCTCGAACACACCGCGCAGGACCGGCTCGACCGCCTGGAACACGTCCTCCTGCTCGACGAAGCTCATCTCGATATCGAGCTGGTAGAACTCGCCGGGGCTCCGGTCGGCGCGGGCGTCCTCGTCGCGGAAGCAGGGTGCAATCTGGAAGTATCGGTCGAAACCGGCGATCTGGATGAGCTGCTTGAACTGCTGCGGGGCCTGCGG
Organism: Bauldia sp.; assembly: GCA_039934795.1. Lineage (GTDB taxonomy): Bacteria > Pseudomonadota > Alphaproteobacteria > Rhizobiales > Kaistiaceae > CAMCWB01. The sequence goes on from JBDTLN010000018.1 coordinate 5,697, forward strand.
CAGCGCGTAGAACTTGCCCGGGTGCAGGCGGGACGGCACGAGGAAATCGCGCGCCCCTTCGGGGCTGGAGGCGGTCAGGATCGGCGTCTGGAACTCGAAGAACCCGCCCTCCAGCATCCGGCGCCGGAGCGACGAGACGATCTCGCCGCGCTTCATGACATTGCGGTGCAGCTTGTCACGGCGCAGGTCGAGGAAGCGGTAGCGGAGCCTTGTATCCTCGGGATAATCGAGGTCGCCGAAGACCGGCAGCGGCAATTCGGCCGCCGCCGAGAGGACTTCGATGTCGCCGGCGAAGACCTCGACCTGCCCGGTCGGCAGGTCCGCGTTTTCCGTTCCCGCGGGCCGCGGCCGGACCGTCCCGTCGACCCGGATCACCCATTCCGAGCGTACCGACTCGGCTACACGAAAAGCGGGAGAATCGGGATCGGCGACAACCTGGGTTAGCCCGTAATGGTCGCGAAGATCGATGAACAACAACCCGCCATGGTCGCGGACGCGGTGAACCCAGCCCGACAGGCGGACCGTCAGCCCCGTGTCCGCGGCGCGCAACGCTCCGCAAGTGTGCGTCCGATAGCGATGCATGGGAGGCGTCCGATCGTCAGAAAACAGGAGAATCCGGCCATTTTCGGGTCGCGGTCGGCGGCGAGAAGCGCACGCGTCCTCGGCTTTGTCAAGCATTGCGCCCAGCCTCGGAAACAACCGTCAAAAGGCCCTTGGACAAGGGCGACAAGCACCATTCCGTGGGTTATACGAGGCCCCATGACCATGATCACCACGACTGCGGAACTGGCGGCCGCGTGCCAGCGGCTTGCCGGATTCGACGTGGTCACGGTCGACACCGAATTCATGCGCGAGACGACCTACTGGCCGAAACTCTGCGTGATTCAGATGGCAAGCCCCGAAGAGGCCGTCATCGTAGATGCTGAGGCGCCGGATCTCTCCCTCGACCCATTCTTCAAGTTGATGGGCAACGAGCAAATCATGAAGGTCTTTCATGCGGCCCGCCAGGACATCGAGATCGTCTACCACCGCGGCGGGCTGATCCCGCACCCGGTTTTCGACACCCAGGTCGCGGCGATGGTTTGCGGCTTTGGCGACTCGGTCAGCTACGACCAGCTCGTCAATCGCCTCACCGGGGCCAAGCTCGACAAGTCGTCGCGCTTCACGGACTGGAGCCGACGCCCCCTCTCCGACCGGCAGATCGAGTATGCCCTCGCCGACGTTACTCATCTCCGCGACGTGTACGGCGCGTTGTCGACGCGGCTGGAAGAGCAGAACCGCACCGAGTGGGTGCGCGAGGAAATGGAGGTGCTCACCTCGCCCGGCACCTACCAGCTCGAGCCCGAGAACGCCTGGCAACGGCTCAAGATGCGCATCCGGAAGCCCGTCGAACTCGCCATCCTCCAGGAAGTCGCCGCATGGCGCGAACGTGAGGCGCAAGCCCGCGACGTGCCGCGGGGCCGGGTGGTCAAGGACGACGCAATCTACGAGATCGCCCAGCAGGCGCCGACCACGCCGGCCGCCCTTGCCCAGTTACGCACCGTCCCCCGCGGTTTCGAGCGATCGCGCGCAGCGGAGGACATCATGGCGGCGGTGCGCCGCGCCCTCGACACGCCGAAGGACCAGCTTCCCCGGGTTCCGAAGCACCGCCCGGCCAGCAATGGCAATGGCGCCGCCGTCGATCTCCTCAAAGTGCTGCTGAAGATGATCAGCGAGGAGCATGGCGTCGCCTCCAAGGTCATCGCGACGGTCGACGATCTCGAAGCCATCGCCGGCGACGACGAGGCCGATGTCGCCGCCCTTCACGGCTGGCGGCGGGAGCTTTTTGGCGACCAGGCGCTTCGCCTCAAGCGCGGCGAGATCGCCCTCGCCGTGAAGGCGAACCATGTCGTGGCGCTGAAGCGTCTCTAGAAGTTCAGGTCTCGACCGCAATCGCTGACTCGAGACCGGCGAGCTTGGCGAGCTGATTAAGCCGCCTGGCGACGCGGGCACCGGCGAGCTGGGCCAAATCCTTGGGCAGAAGCAGCGTCAGCACCTTGCCGCGCCCGACCACCCGCGTGCGTCCGACCACTCCCGGCATCGCCCCGGAGATCAGGTAGGCGACGCGCAGGGTGGCGCCGAGGGCCCGGGCCCGTTCGATCAGGCGGGTCGAGGCCAGCTCGCGGATATGCGGCGACAGGCCTTCGTCGACCAGCCCTTCATGCCGGTAGAAATTGGCCAGCGCCAGATAGGAACGGCCGGGATGATCGATGCCGATGAAGGCGGCGTGAGCGATGAGATTGAGGCTCTGCTCGCCGCGATATTCGGGATGCGCCCGCCAGCCAATGTCGGCGAGCAGGCACGCCGCGACGCGCAGCCGCGCCTCTTCGGCTGTCTCGTCGAAGCCCAGCGCCTGGAACACGGCCCCGGACCACGGCCCCAGTTCCTGCGCATGGCGAGGCGAGCGCGAGCGGAGATAAGCCAGTTCCTCGCACGCCGAGAGAAGCGGGTCCTTGGCCTGCTCGGCCGGATCGAGAAGGTCGTACAGGTGCCCTTCGCGGACGCCGAGCGCCGACATGACGATTTCCGACGGCCGCATGATCTTGATGACCTGGTCAAGCACGATGGCGCCATAGGGCAGCAGCGACCGGCGGTTCCGCGATACGACTTCGATTGAATCGAGGGAGTCGACATCGCGCCGGGCGACCATGCGGCAAAACTCGCTCGCCTCCTCAGGCTCGATCGAATACTGGTGCATGACATGCAGCGGGTAGCCGGTCTGGCGCATGTGCAGCCGGGCGAGCGAGCGCCACGTGCCGCCGATCGCGTAGAAGGCGCGCTTTTCGCCCTTGCCCAGCACCTTTGATTTTTCCAGCGCCTCGACGACGATCTTCTCGGCTTTCTTGATGCTCTTGTCGGAGGCTTCCTCGAGGCGAAGGCCGCCGATCGGAAAGGTCTCGCCGGTACCGATCTTGGCGCCCTTGATGTCGATGACTTCGAGGCTGCCGCCGCCGAGGTCGCCGGCGATCCCGTTCGGATCGTGCATGCCCGAGATGACGCCGAGCGCGGTCAGCCGCGCCTCCTCGGCGCCGCTGAGAAGGAGCACCGGAACGCCGGCGATCGCCTCGACGGCCTTGAGGAAGTCGCGCCCGTTGCTGGCCTCGCGCGGCGCCGCCGAGGCGAGGACGTGAATCGAGGCGACGTTCATCTGATTGGCCAGCGCCTTGAAACGACGGAGGGCCGTCAGCGCCGATTCGATGGCAACCAGGTCGAGGCGGCCGCTGGTGGCGAGGCCTTTGGCCCGCCCGCACAGTTCCTTCTCGTTGAAAAGCGGCGTGGCGGCGCGGCAAAGCCGCTCATAAATGACGAGCCGGACCGAGTTTGAACCGATATCGATGATGGCAATCGCACCGTCGCCGTCGAGGCGACCGGGAGCGATCTCGCGTCCTGTTCCCCGGTCAGGCTTGTCGAGCACGGCGACCGGGCGACTTTGGGCTTTTCATCGATTTTCCACGCCCCGACAGGCTCGGATTGGTCATGAAGAACTGGTGGGCGTTGAACGGCGCCTCGCCCTTCTTCGGAGTGATACGTTCCGAACTGCCATCCGACAACACCTGCCAGCTTTGCTGGTTGTCGGCAAGGTTCGAGACCATGATCTGACCGAGGATCTGCTCGTGCACGGTCGGGTTGAGGATCGGCACCATCGCCTCGACCCGGCGGTCGAGGTTGCGCGGCATCATGTCGGCGGAACCGATATAGACGATGGCGTCCGCCGACGGCAGTTCGCGGCCGTTGCCGAAGCAGAAGATGCGGGCGTGTTCGAGGAACCGGCCGACGATCGACTTGACGCGGATTCGCTCGGAAAGCCCGGGGATGCCGGGCCGCAGACAGCAAATGCCGCGCACTACCAGGTCGATCTCGACGCCGGCTGAACTGGCGTCGTAGAGCGCGTCGATGATCTGGCTGTCGACAAGGGAGTTCATCTTCATCCAGATGCGCCCCGGTCGCCCGGCGCGGGCATGGCCCGTCTCGGCGGCGATCAGGTCGAGAATGCGGCCGCGCAGCATGTTCGGCGAGATCGCCATGCGCTCCAGCTCGGCCGGCTCGGAATAGCCGGTGATGTAGTTGAACACGCGCGCCACGTCCCGGGCGATCACCGGATCGGCGCTGAAGAAGGACAGGTCGGTGTAGATGCGTGCCGTCACCGGATGATAGTTGCCGGTGCCGATGTGAACGTAGCTGGCGAGCAGGCCGGCCTCGCGGCGCACGACCAGCGACAGCTTGGCGTGGGTCTTCAGCTCGATGAAGCCGTAAACCACCTGCACGCCGGCCCGCTCCAGATCGCGGGCCCACTTGATGTTGGCTTCCTCGTCGAACCGCGCCTTCAATTCGACCAGCGCGGTGACGGACTTGCCGGCTTCGGCCGCGTCGACGAGTTGGCGCACGATCGGCGAATCGTTCGAGGTCCGGTAAAGCGTCTGCTTAATGGCGACGACATCGGGATCGGATGCTGCCTGGCGCAGGAACTGAACCACCACGTCGAACGACTCGTAGGGGTGGTGGACGACGAAATCCTTCTGGCGGATGGCGGCGAAGCAATCGCCGCGATGGTCGCGAATCCGCTCCGGAAAGCGCGGCGTGTATGGCTTGAATTTGAGGATGGGCCGATCCATCGCGACGAGCTGCGACAAGTCGTTGAGAGCCAGCATGCCCTCGCCGAGAAATATCTCGTCGCCGGAAACGCCAAGAGCGCCGGCGACAAAATTGCGCAGGGCCTCCGGCATCGCCGTCTCGATTTCGAGCCGGATCACCGAACCGCGCCGGCGGCGCTTCAGCGCGCTCTCGAAAAAGCGGACGAGGTCCTCGGCTTCTTCCTCGACCTCAATGTCCGAGTCGCGCACGACCCGGAATCCCCCCTGCCCCTCGACCGAATAGCCGGGAAAGAGGCGCGGGATGAACAGCGATACGGCCCGATCCAGCGTAACGAAACGATCGAGACCGGGGTCGCCGCCGGGCAGCTTGATGAAGCGGTCGAGCGTCATCGGCATGCGCATCAGGGCCGTCATCCTCTGCCCATCCGACTTGCGTGTCAGCATCAGGGCGACGGTGAGGCCAAGATTGGGGATGAACGGGAACGGGTGCGACGGGTCGATCGCCAGCGGCGTCAGCACCGGAAAGATCGAATCGAGAAAGTGATGCTCCAGCCAATCCCGGTCGGCTTCCGTGATGTCCGCCGCGTGGACGATGACGATGCCCGCTTCGGCGAGTTCCTTCCTCAGCGACGCCCAGCAGAGCTGCTGGTCGGTGGCCAGCGCCGAGACGGTTTCGCCGATCCGGGCAAGCTGCTCGCTCAGCGACTGGCCATCGTCGCTGAGCATCGAGATGCCCTGGCGCTGCTGGCCCTTGAGGCCGGCGACCCGCACCATGAAGAACTCATCGAGATTGTGCGCCGAGATCGACAGGAAGCGGAGACGCTCAAGGACCGGATGATTGGCGTTGCTGGCTTCCTCGAGGACACGGCGGTTAAAATGCAGCCATGACAACTCACGATTGATAAACCGTTCCGGCCTTTCGCGCAGGCGGGTGCCGAGGGCCACGTCGAAATCGGCGACTTCGCCGGAACGAAGCGCCTCCGGAGTTTTCTCGTCCATGATGCTTCTCTTATCTTCTCAGGGTAATCCTACAACGGATTTGTGACGATTTTGCCAAGGCCGAAGGCATTTCAACCCCGGCAGCGGTCATCTTCGGTTCACATGAAAAGGGCTTAACAGACCGCAGAATCATGAGCCTCACCGAAACGATCACCGCCTTCGCCGCCGATCACCCGGCTCTGGTCGGCCTCATCATCTTCGTCGCGACCTTCTCCGAAGCGATTGTCGTCATCGGCGCAATCGTGCCGGGCGCGGCAATCGTCATCGTCCTTGCCGGCGTTGTCGGCGCCGCCCGGG
>JBDTLN010000019.1:0-11623 GCA_039934795.1 Bauldia sp.
TTGTCTGTGGCTCCCTGGCGCTGTGGTTCGCTGAGCCGGGCACGGCGCATGCGGTCAGCGTCGCGCTTGTCGCCTTCGCCGTCGGCACCGTCGGCGTCGAGTTCGCCACGGTCTTCAACAACGCCATGATGCCCGATCTCGTGCCGGAGGAACGCCTCGGCCGCCTGTCGGGGACGGGCTGGGCGGTGGGGTATGTCGGCGGCCTCGTCAGCCTCGTCGTCGCCCTCGGTTTCCTCGTCGCCGACCCGGTCACGGGCAAGACCTTCTTCGGCCTGTCGCCGGTCTTCGGGCTCCATCCCGACCGCTTCGAGGGCGATCGCGCCTCGGGACCGTTTACCGCCATCTGGTATGTCATCTTCGTCACGCCGCTCTTTCTGCTGACGCCGGACACGCCGCGGCGCATGGCGCTTGGCGCGGCGGTGCGCCACGGTCTTGGCGAACTGGGGCGGACGCTCCGCGACCTCCGCAACCACGCCAATATCTTTCGCTTTCTTATCGCCAACATGATCTACGCCGACGGACTGGTGGCGCTGTTCGCCTTCGGCGGCATCTACGCGGCGGGCACCTTCGGCTGGTCGTCGATCGAACTCGGCCTCTTCGGAATTCTCCTCACCATCACCGGCACGATCGGCGCGCTCGTCGGCGGACGGCTCGACGACCGCCTCGGGGCGAAGCGGGTGATCGCCGGCGCGCTGGCCGTCCTTGTCCTCGCCATTCTCGGGATACTGTCGATCGATGCCGGCCACATCGCCTTCATCGTGCCGGTCGCCGGGCCGGTGCCGGGCGACGGGCTCTTCGCCGCGGCCGGCGAGAAGGCCTACCTGGTGCTCGGCGCCGTCATCGGCGCGGTGGCGGGACCGATGCAGTCGGCGAGCCGCTCCCTGATGGCGCGCCTCGCGCCACGCGGCAGCACTACCCAGTTCTTCGGCCTCTTCGCCCTCTCCGGCAAGGTCACCAGCTTCTTCGGCCCGCTCGCGGTCGGCGTGCTGACCGCCGTCTCGGGCAGCCAGCGCATCGGCATCTCGATCCTCGTCCTGTTCTTCATCGTCGGGGGCCTCCTGCTTCTCCGGGTGAAGCCGTCGCGGGGCTAGACCTTTACGGCCAAAAGCTTCAATGCCGGAAGTGGCGCATGCCGGTGAAGACCATGGCAAGGCCGCGCTCGTCGGCGGCGGCGATGACCTCCGTGTCGCGCACCGAACCGCCGGGCTGGATGACGGCGGTGACGCCGGCGTCAGCGGCGGCGATGAGGCCGTCGGCAAAGGGGAAGAATGCGTCCGATGCGACCACGGAGCCCCTGGCGAGCGACTCCGGCAGGCCGGCGGCGGTCGCTGCCCCGGCGGCTTTTCGCGCCGCAAGGAAGGCCGAATCGACGCGGCTCATCTGGCCGGCGCCGATGCCCACCGTGGCAAGGTCCCGGGCGTAGACGATGGCGTTCGACTTGACGTGCTTGGCGACGCGGAAGGCGAAGAGAAGGTCGGCGATCTCGGCGGCGGTCGGCGCCCGCTTGGTGACGACGGTGAACTCGCCCGGCCCGGTGCGGCCGAAATCGCGATCCTGGACGAGGAGGCCGCCGGCGACCGACCGGATGTTGAGGCCCTGCGCCGCCGGGTCCGGCATGGCGCCGGCAATGAGGAGACGAAGGTTCTTCTTGGCGGCGATGACATATTTCGCCTCGTCGGTGGCGGCCGGCGCGATGATCACCTCGGTGAAGATTTTCACGATCGCCGCCGCGGCTTCGGCATCGAGGGTGCGATTGACGGCAACGATGCCGCCGAAAGCCGAGACCGGATCGCAGCGGAGAGCCTTGTCATAGGCTTCGCGGAGCGAGGCACCCTCGGCGACGCCGCAGGGATTGGCATGTTTGACGATGGCGACGGCGGCGCTCTTGCGGCCGTCGAACTCCGCGACCAGTTCATAGGCGGCGTCGGTATCGTTGATGTTGTTCCAGGACAATTCCTTGCCCTGGACCTGCGTCGCGGTGGCGACCCCGGGCCGCTTTTCGCCTGTGATGTAAAGCGCGCCGGCCTGGTGCGGGTTCTCGCCATAGCGCAGCGTCGCGGACAATCTGCCGGCAAAGCTCCGCAAGGCCGGCATGGTCTCGCCAAGGTCGCGCGCGAACCAGGCGCCGATCGCCGCATCGTAAGCGGCCGTGCGGGCAAACGCTCTGGCGGCGAGGCGCCGGCGAAGTTCGAGCTTGGTGCCGCCCTCCGCCGCCATGGCCTCCAGCACCGGCGCGTAGTCGGCGGGATCGACGACGGCGGCGACCCAGGCGTGATTCTTCGCCCCGGCGCGGATCATGGCCGGCCCGCCGACATCGATATTCTCGACTGCGGCAAGGGCATCGGCGCCGCCGGCGATCGCGGCCTCGAAGGGGTAGAGATTGACGACGAGAAGATCGATGCCGGCGATACCGTTCTCGGTCATCGCAGCGGCGTGGCGGGGGTCGTTGCGCACGGCGAGGAGGCCGCCATGGATCTTCGGGTGGAGCGTTTTGACGCGGCCGTCCATGATCTCGGGAAAGCCGGTGACGGTTGCCACATCGGTGACGGCAATCCCGGCGGCGGCGAGCGCCGTCGCGGTGCCGCCGGTCGAGACGATCTCGACGCCGTGCGCGGCAAGGCCCCTGGCAAGATCGACGAGGCCTGTCTTATCGGAGACCGACAGAAGCGCGCGGCGCAACGGAACGAGGTCGGGGATGGCGGCGGCGGAAGGCTTGAGCGCCATCTGGGCCTCTGCTGACGGGGCGGCGAGGCGTAACACGGATGGAGCGCGCCGTGAAAGGTGGCAGATGCCGCACCAGGCGCTTGGCCGGGTTGCGTCAGGCGCGGGCCGGAGCGGTCGTGCCGATCAGGCGCTGGCGGCGGCCGCCAAGGGCGGTGCGGTGGATGTGCCAGGTCACGTCGCCGGCGTTCTGGACGCGGCCGTGGATGACGACCTGCGACGTCGGCCGATTGCCGCGCGAGTCGGAGAAGAAGATGCTCTCCTCGATCGCCACCTCGTGGCCGTCGCACTCGAACTGCCAGGTCTCGCCATCGGGCAGTTCGAGGACGATCCGGCCCTCGCCCGCCTGGCTGGCGCGCACGCCGGGATGGAGGTGGAAGCGGACGGCGAAGCCGTCCTTGCCGCGCTCGACGTTCCGGCCGGAGGATGTCGCGAAGGAATCGGTGCCTTCGATGCTGTCGCCGGAATCGGAGAAGGTCAGGCGCCGCTCGTGGACGATACCGAAGCGCTCGACATAGCCGTCATGGCTCATGACTAGCGCCGTGCCACCGGCCTCGGCGAGGCGCTCGACATCGACGCGAGCCGGCCCGGAGGCAATGGCTTCGCCGAGCCAGTCGCCGACCCAGTTGCGGGTCAGGAACCGGCACGAGGAGGTGTCGTTGAGGGCGACCGTCGAATGCGCCGCCGTGGTGCGCGCCAGCCGGCGCATCGGACCGGCGCCGGGTCCGGGAACGCCGCAATTGACGATCAGGCGCTGGCGCCCGACGCTCAGCTCGAACGACAGGCAGCCGGCATGGGCGGCGACCGAAAAGTTGATGGCCGGCGGCCGGCCGGTGTCGACGATGAGCACCGAGCCGCCGGCTTCGATGCGCTGGTAGCCGCTGTGCGGGGCGTTGGCGAGAGGCGCGCCGCGCACGTCGTCATAGGCCAGCACCGTCGCCAGCAGGTCCGCCGGCGTATCGCCCTGGCCGTTGAAGCGGGCGAAGCTGCCGTCGCCTTCGCGGAAGAACCGCAGCATCGGCATCATGCGGTCGATGGCGGAGAGGAGAATGCGCGAGGGCTGGTTGCTGCGCGCCGCGAAGGCCTGGCGGAGCGGCAGGAGGTCGACGAGAAGGTCGAGGATGGCGCCGGGGTTGCGGCTGAGATGGCCGCCGTCGGGAAGAATCTGGCGGACAAGTTCGAGGTCGAGGAGCTTTGCCGCCTGCTTGAGGAAGCGGGGCTGGTCGCTCATCGACAGGGCCGCGTCGGCGAGCGCGATCATGATCCGCAAGCGCGGCAGGCCGGGGGCGCCGTCGAACGCGGTGCGCCGGAGGTAGCGCACCTGGCGGGTCAGCGAGCGCATGAAGCGCCGGTAGAAATTGAGGTCGCAGCCTTCGAGGATCAGCGGCGAGTGCGACAGCCACGAAATGACCCGCCGGGCGACCACTTCGGGGTCCCAGGCAATGGCGTCGTGACGGTTGGACATGCGGATCCACTCGTCGACGAGGCTGCGCGCGTGGGAGCGCGAGATCGACATGTCGGCGGCGCGCAGGTGCCGGAGCCAGCCGAAGCCTTGCAGGTCGCGAAACCACGCCTCGTTCGGCGGCTCGACATCGAACACCGAGAAGCCTTCGACATCGACGCCGTCGCCGGAGAAGACGAAGCGGCCGGCATAGATGTCGAGGGCAGCGGTCGGGTCGGCGGTCCTCAGGTCGATCGGCGCGATGAGCAGGCGCTCGGGCACCGGCCCGGTGAAGCGCCAGCGATAGAGGAAGCTCGCGTGGTAGCGATAGGTGAGGGTGCGAACGGCAGCGCCCACGGCAAAGCGTGCCTGCCGGCCCTGACCGGATACCGATCCGATCGCCATCAGCAGGCCCGCTCCTTCGCGTCCGTCGCGCCTTTGTCTCGCCTCGAATCAACCATGCGGCGTTTATGACCCTATCGGCTTGGCGCGGCAAACATAACCCGCGCCTCAGGCCTTGATCAGGCGCATCATGAAGAACCCGTCGAGGCCTGCAAGGCGAGGATTGTCGTCCGGCATCTGGCTCGGCAGCGTCCGGACAGCGCGGTCCGGGGTGAGGATGGCGGCGAAGCCCGCCACTTCGCCGGGGTCGATGGGGGAAAGGCTCCAGGCACCGGTGGCAAGGGCGCGGCGCATCTGCGCCTCCCCTTCTTCCGGCTCCAGCGAGCAGGTGCAGTAGACAAGGGCGCCGCCGGGCTTGAGGAACGTGGCGGCGCGGTCGATCATCTTGGCTTGGATCGCCGACAGCGAATTGATGTCCGCTGGCTTCTTCAGCCAGGCGATATCGGGATGGCGGCGGATTGTGCCGGTGGCGGTGCAGGGCGCATCTAGGAGCACGGCCTCGAACGTCTCGGCCGGCGCCCATTGCAGGATGTCGGCGGCAACGGTGTCGGCGGTCAGCCGCAGGCGCGCCAGATTGGCGGCAAGCCGCTTCAGCCGCTCGGGCGAGGCGTCGACGGCGGTGACCTCGGCGCCGGCAAGAGCGAGCGCCGCCGTCTTGCCGCCGGGCGCGGCGCAGAGGTCGGCGACCCGCTTGCCGCGAACATCGCCCAGCAGCCTTGGTGCGATGGCAGCGGCCGCGTCCTGCACCCACCAGGCGCCTTCGGCGAAGCCGGGCAGGGCGTCGACCGGGCCGCTCGGCACCAGGCGCACCGATCCAGTGGGCAGCACGATACCGCCGAGTTTCCCGGCCCAGCCTTCGGCATCCGATGCAACGCTGAGGTCGAGGCTTGGTTCGACGAGGTGGGTCGCGGCGATGGCGCGGGTGGTTGTCTCGCCATAGGACGACGTCCAGCGCTGCCACAGCCAGTCGGGCGTCGCCAGGCGCGGTCCGTCGAGATCGGCGAGGATCGCGTCGCGCTCGCGGGCAAGCCGGCGGAGCACGGCGTTGGCGAGACCCTTGAAATGCTGGGCCGTGTGGTCGTCGCCGACCTGATCGATGGCCGTGGAAACGGCGGCGTGGTCGGCGATGCCCATGTAGAGAATCTGGGCGGCGGCGATCTCGATGATCCGCATCAGCGGCCCGGTGCGCTTGCCCGGCGGCTTGGTGATGAGGCGCGACAGGATGGCGGCGGTCTCGCCGTGGCGGCGAAGGGCCGTCGCTGCAATCGCATGGGCCAGGCGCCGGTCGCGGTCGGGAAGGGCGCGGTAAGTCGAAAGCCCGGAATACGGATCGAGGCTTCCGTCGAGCGTCCGGCCGTCATCAAGCACGGCCGTCAGCAGCGCCACCGCTGCGTCGCGCGCCGCGCGGCCGGGCGCCATGGCGCCGCCGGACCCGGCCGCGGATGTGGGCCTTTCGGCTTTCACCCCCACGGCCCGCGCGCGCGGGCGGGTGTGGTGCGGCCGACGCGGGGGAGATCGACGGGCAGGTGTTCGGGCCTGCCGGCCGCCGGCTCGAGCGCGAGGAGGGCGGCGATGCGGTTCTCGGTCGCCGGATGGGTGGAGAAAAGATTGTCCATGCGCGTGCCGGAGAGCGGGTTGACGATGAAGAGATGCGCCATGGCCGGATTGCGCTCGGCGGCAATGTTGGGCACGCGACGGGCCGTGTTGGCGATCTTGGCCAGTGCGGAGGCCAAGGCCCGCGGCTGGCCGCTGATCTCCGCGCCGAGGCGGTCGGCCGAATATTCGCGCGTCCGGCTCACCGCCATCTGGACGAGCAGCGCGGCTAGCGGTGCGACGATGGCGGCTACGAGGATGCCGACGAGGCCGAACGGGTTGTTGCTGTTGCGATTGCCGCCGAAGAAGAAGGCGAAGTTGGCGAGCATCGAGATGGCGCCGGCAATGGTCGCAGTGATGGTCATGGTCAGCGTGTCGCGGTTCTTCACGTGGGCGAGCTCGTGCGCCATGACGCCGGCGATTTCCTCGCGAGACAGCGTCTGAAGCAGCCCTGTGGTGGCGCAGACCGCGGCGTTCGCCGGGTTGCGGCCCGTGGCGAAGGCGTTCGGCTGTGGGTTGTCGGCGACATAGACCTTCGGCATCGGCAGGCCGGCGCGGGCCGCGAGGTCGTGAACGATGGCATAGAACTCCGGCGCGGTGCGCGCGTCGACCTCGCGGGCGCCCTGCATCCGCAGCACAAGCTTGTCGGCGTTCCAGTAGCTGAACACGTTCAGCCCGGCGGCGACGAGAAAGGCAACTATCATGCCGCCGGCGCCGCCGACCATATAGCCGACACCCATGAAGATCGCGGTCAGCGCGGCAAGGAGCATGGCGGTGCGCAAGGTGTTCATCGGTTCGAAAAGTTCCTCCAGGACGACGCCGGGATACATGGCAGCCGGCACTCATACAATGTTGGGAGGAAATGCCCGAATCACAAGGCTCGCGCCGCGGCCAGCCGGCGGTTCAGCCGCACCACGGCCGGGGCGTGCGCGGGCAGCCGGTGCCGCGGCAATGGAACGGCACCGCCAGTCCTTCGGCGATGAGAATGTCGCCGACATCCTCGCCGTCGGCGCGCAGCGTCCCGCAGGCGCGCCCATAATTGCACGACGACGTGCCCTCGGTGCCTGGCCTGCAGGCGCAGGCAACCGGGGAAAAATCGATGCGTGACGTTGCCACAAGTTCCTTCAGCCGCGTCTTGGCGCGCTGTCCAAGGGCTCCCTCGGCCGGGCACTGCGGATCCCGGCTCTCCGGTGCGTTGAACCCGACCAGCCGAATGGCGCGATGTTCCTCGGGAATGCGAATCGTGTCTCCGTCGACAACGGTGACCCGATCTGGCTGGTAGGTGAGGCTATGCGCCGGCGGGTCGGCGGGAAGAGCTGCCGCAAGGATCGGCAGGTCGCCGTGTTTCATCGCGGCAAGTCCGAAGGCGCCGAGCAACGCCACGGGTATGAGCACACGGTCGAGCAAGGCGAAGCCACGCCGCAGCCAACTGCGTGCCGGCCGCTTCCCGGCGCGCGCCGATTGCCGGAAAGCGACGACCGGATTGTGCGATGGCGGCTCGGCGGGCCGCCGCATGCGATTTCCCATTCCATGGGCTTAGGACCGGTTGCTTGCGCATCGGTTAACGCACATCTAAAGATTGTATGTTATAGTTTGGTGCCTATTTTGACGTGTATCTTTACATAGGCCTGACAACCGGAATATATTCCTAAAAATGCTTCGAGTCGCCCTCCTTCTGCTGGTCGTGGCCGCTCCGGCGCTTGCCGTCGCAGGCGAGCCGCCGCTTGCCGGACCGTTCGTGGCCGAGGTGCTGCGTGTCGTCGACGGCGATACCCTGGAAGCGCGAGTGCGTATCTGGCTCCGCCAGGACGTGACCATCGACATTCGGCTGCGCGGCATCGACGCGCCTGAACTGAAAGGCCGCTGTCGCGACGAAACCATCCTTGCCGCCGCGGCCACCGACCGTCTCGCGGAGCTCGCCGGCAAGACGATCAGCCTCACCGAGATCGGCGAGGACAAATATGGCGGCCGTGTCCTTGCCCGCGTCGTCAATGCCGAAGGTGGCGATGTCGGCGCCCTGATGCTGGAGAGCGGCCTTGCCCGGGCCTATATCGGCGGCCGACGCGGCGACTGGTGCGGCCTCGCTCGGCTCGAGGGAAACTGACGCGCCGGACGGGTTCTACAACCCGCGACGGTCCGTTTTCGCTTGCGGCAGCCTCGGCCGTCAGCCTCCGATTTCCCATTGTTGCGCTGCTTGGCCATCACAATATGGTTAACGGCGCGTAAGCGTGCTGGGAGGCGCGCCGCACGGGAGGGGAAGAGTGAAGAGGCTGTTCGGGCTCCTGGTCAGGGGAGCGCTGCTCGCCGTCGCTTTATTCGCCGTCTATGCGTTCTGGCTGGTTCACCGGCTGGAGATTTCACGGGAAACGATCGAGGCCCGCGCCCGCGGCGTCGAGGCCAGCATCGTGCCGAGCATCGTCGGCGGCCCCGACGGCCGGTCGTTCAACGCCCAGCTCGAATTGCCGCTCTACCTGTCGCCCGAGCGTATTCCGCGCGTTGTTGCCGACGCGATCGTCGCCAGCGAGGACCGGCAATTCTGGTGGCACCCGGGAATCAATCCGGTTGCCATCGTTCGCGCCGCCTGGACCAATCTCAGGAACTGGCGGGAGGGCAATCCAAGGCGGGTCGGCGCCTCGACGCTGACCATGCAGCTCGTCAAGAACCTCGTGCTCAGCCGCGAGCAGACCGCGGAACGGAAGATCGACGAGATGATCGTGGCGGTCGCGGTGACCGTCCTCTTCACCAAGTCCGAGGTGCTCGCCATGTACCTCAACACCGCCTATTTCGGCGAGGGCGCATACGGCGTCGAAGTGGCGGCGCGAAAATATTTTGGCCGCAGCGTCGGCTATGAGCCGCGCCTCAATCTTTACGAGGCGGCCTTGCTGGCCAAGTCGGTGAAGAGCCCGTCGACTATCAACCCGGTCAAGCGGCGCGATGTCCTTGACGCCCGCGCCAGGGCGCTCCTGCAGGCGATGCGGCGGAACGGCTACCCGATCCCGGGCGCGCAGAAGGCCCGCTCGCCGGGGAGCCGCCATTGGGAGGTACGGCCCTACCTGTTTCGCGATGTCGCCCTCCGCTCGCTTCTCCCCGGGGACATTGCGGCGCGGACCGACCAGACCGTGATCGGCATGACCATCGATACCGAGGCGCAGCTCTATGCCGAAAAGCGCGCCGACGAACTCCTCTCTGAAGGCGCCGCCGCCGGATATGACAGCTCCGCCATCATTGTCCTTCATCGGGACGGCGCCATCGCCGCGCTGGCCACCGGCCACGGTTATGATGGCAGGGACGTCGTCGGGGTCGGCCGCGTCTCGCCGGGATCGACGCTGAAGCCGTTCCTCTACCTCTGTGCGCTTCGTCACGGGGCGCGGGCCGGCGACCGGCTGCGCGATGTTTCGCATGAGTTTCGGCCGGGCTGGGCGCCGCGCAATGCCGACGGCCGCTTCATGGGGCGCATCCCGCTTGAGACGGCCCTCATCCGCTCGCGCAATCCCCCCGCGATCGAGCTCTACGACCGCTACGGCTGGAAGTGCTTCGACGAGGAACTGCGGAAGGCGGGCATCGTCCTCGCCAATCCCCGCCTGCCGACATCGGTGCTCGGCAGCGAGAACGTCTCGCTGCTGGCGCTCGCCGGCGCCTATGCGACCCTTGCCGCGGGCGGCACGAAAGTCGAGCCCTATGCGGTGCAATATGCTCGCGACGGCAAGGGCCGGCTTCTCTACCGTCACCCTGCCGCGGGCGGCGACGGTCTCGCGACGCGCGCCCATTGCGACCTGATGAAGATGCTGCGGAAGGTGGTCTCGGCCAAGGGCACGGGCAAGGAAGCGGCGTTTTCCCATCCGGTCTGGGGCAAGACCGGCACCAGCACCGACTATCGCGACGCCCTCTTCGTCGGCTTCACCGCCCACTACGTCGCGGCGATCTGGCTCGGCCGCCAGGCGCCGGGGCCGCTGACCCGCGGCATCACCGGCGGCGACCTGCCGGCCAAGGCCTTCAAGCGCTTGATGGCGACGCTTCACGAAGGCAAGCCGGTCGAGGACATTCCCTGCGCCATCGCCGTGGCGGAAGCGCCGCTCGCAGCGCCAGCGCGCTAATTCTCGGCCGCGATTCGCGCGCCCGATCCTCCCGCAAGGCGAGGGAGGATCGGAACTGCGCAAAGCGTGGCGGAGTGGGCGCCTATCCGCCCAGCCCGATGGAGCAGGACGCCTTCAGCGGTACCCACGGGCTGATCACCGGATATCCCTTTACCTCGACCATGTACTTGGTCTCGGTGGGCTTGGTGAGCTCGGCGACCTGGACGTGGGTTGCCAGGTTGATGCCGCCCGCGCCCTTCTTCGTGTTGATCGTGATCCAGTTCGACTTGCCGCCGCCTGGCTTGCGGTAGCGGAAAGTTACCGCACCCGGTTTGCTGGCGAAGAACCACGCGGTCAGTGTCGCCTTGTTGGGGCAGACCTTGGTGATCGGCCCCTTGATGCCGAGCTGCGCCTTCTCGACCTTGAAGGGTACGGGTTGGGGGTCGGCAAAGTTCTGGGCGAACGACGCGGTTGCCGTGAGGGCAAAGGCGGCTGCGGCCAGAGTCAGGCGGGTGGCAAAGCGTGTCATGTCAGTTCCTCCGGTTCGGTTGCGATGCGACCGAATATGGGAGGGCACGCCTGAACGGATGCCGTCGGCCCCGTTCATCGCCGCGACAGAAGTGACGCTGGTCACACGAAGCCGCGTGACGCTTACCCCTTCGCCTTGTTCTGACGGTTGGCGATGAGGTCGTCGACGACGGCCGGGTCGGCGAGGGTCGAGATGTCGCCGAGCGCGCTGAAATCGTCCTCGGCGATCTTGCGGAGAATCCGGCGCATGATCTTGCCCGAGCGGGTCTTCGGCAGGCCGGGGGCGAACTGGATGAGGTCGGGTGCGGCGAAGGGGCCGATCTCCTTCCGCACCCATTGCACCAGATCTTTCCGCAGCGCCTCGTCACCCGTCTCGCCCGCCATCAGGGTCACATAGGCGTAGATGCCCTGGCCCTTGATGGCATGGGGATAGCCGACCACCGCCGCCTCCGAGACGTTGTCATGGGCGACCAGCGCCGACTCGACTTCGGCCGTGCCGAGGCGGTGGCCGGAGACGTTGATCACGTCGTCGACGCGGCCGGTAATCCACCAGTAGCCGTCGGCGTCGCGCCGGCAGCCGTCGCCGGTGAAATAGGTGCCGGGATAGGTCTTGAAGTAGGTGTCGACGAAGCGCTGGTGGTCGCCGTAGACGGTGCGCATCTGGCCGGGCCAGGAATCGGTCAGGATCAGGTTGCCGGAAGCGGCGCCCTCGACCTCCTTGCCGTTGGCATCGACCAGGGCCGGCTTGATGCCGAAGAAGGGCCGCGTTGCCGAGCCGGGCTTCAGCGCGGTGGCGCCGGGCAGCGGCGAGATGAGGATGCCGCCGGTCTCGGTCTGCCACCAGGTGTCGACGATCGGGCAGCGC
>JBDTLN010000020.1:0-11608 GCA_039934795.1 Bauldia sp.
CATGTCGGCCTGATGACAGTCGGTCGAAGCTCTGCCTAAAACCGGCGCATCTCGGCGGCGACCCGCTCGATGAAGCGGGCGCGCTTGGCATCGCCGGCGCGGTTGATGTCGTGAAGCGCGATGTAGCGCGTGCTGGCCAGCGGGTGGATGACGGCACGCACCGCGCGCTTGACGACCTTGCGCGGTGCGTCGCCCATCAGGAACGTGCGAAGGCGATCGCCGCCGTCGGTGACGACGGCGCCGAGCTTGCGAATGTTGAAAAGGTTGGGAGTCAGTGTCCCATCCTTCAATTGGAATGAGACCCCGGGCAGAAAAACTCGGTCGAAGTAGCCTTTCATGATCGCCGGGTAGCCGTAGTTCCATACCGGGAAATTGAGCACCAGCGCTTCGGCATTGCGCAGCCGGTCGACATAGGCCTGTACCGGCTTCGTGCAGGCGCTCTCGTCGTGATAGTTCAGCCGCTCTTCGCGCGAGAGCACGGGATTGAAGCCCTCGGCATAGAGGTCGCAATCGTCGACTTCGTGGCCCGCCGCATTGAGGTTCTCCACCACTACCTTGTGGAGTGCCGCCTGGTAGCTGGTCTCGACCGGATGGGCGAAGACAACGAGAACGCGCATCGCTCAACCCGCCGCCTGCAGGCCGGGGAAGAGATAGACCTTGTCCGTGTCGAGATCGAAGTCGGGGTTCTCCCAACCGATCATCTTGCCCGGATTGAGCAGTCCCTTCGGGTCGGCCTGGCGCTTGAAGTCGAGCTGGACGGCGTCGGTGCGCTTCATGCCGCCTTCCTCGAGCGTGTAGCGGTGCGGGTTGAAGATCGGGCAGCCATTGTCCTCATGCATGCGGATCAGTTCGTCGAGACGTGCTTCGCTGGTGAAGCGGACGATCGGTAGGCCCGAGGCACACACTTTGCCGTCGAAGCGGATGAATTCGAGGTGACCGGGAACCTCGTTGCCGAGGAGCTTCGTCATTCGCGAAACGCTCTCGACATGGGTCGGATGGGGATAGAGGACTTGCAGGTAGGTGATCGTTGGATCGACGCGGAGGCCGCGGAGCGTCGTGTGGTTCCAGGTGAGTTCGAAGACCGGCGGGAGGCCTTTTTTCTCGACTTCGGTGGCCGTATCGGAGCGGTAGCGGATTTCCGCTTTCTCGCGCTGCGCGAGCGCCAGTAGCGGGTCAATGGCGTGTGGCGCCACCATCAGAAGGGCGACGGAGTCGTCCGGTTTCAGGAACTTCTGGTGGCGAAGGAAATAGTCGTGAGGGACCGGTGCCGCGACGGTGGCGATCTCCTTGAACAGAAGCCCGTCCTGATGGGCGAGGAGATCGGCGAAGCGGACCGCCTTCATGTAGTCGTCGAAACCCACAATGACATCGACCCAGTCATAGGCGGCATCCAGCGGAACCTCGACTTCGGTGACGATGCCATTGGTGCCGTAGGCGTGCATCACCTTCTGCAAGTCCCAGCCTTTCAATTCGAGGACGCGCGGCGTCTCCTCCATGGTGACGACGCGCAGGCGCAGCACATTGCCGATATCGCGCAGCCCGCCCCAGTTGATCGATCCGATGCCGCCGGAGCCGCCGGCGATGAAGCCGGCTATCGAGGCGGTGTTGTACGTCGACGGGTGGAGGCGAAGCTCCTGACGCGACTCGGGACGCGCGCGCCGGTCTATGTCGGCGAGGAGAGCGCCCGCCTCGGCGACGACCCGGCCGGAGCCGACCGACTTGATCTTGTTCATGTCGGCGAGGTTGAGGACGACGCCGCCTGACAACGGCATGGCCTGGCCGTAATTGCCGGTGCCGGAGCCGCGTGGCGTCACCGGAACGCCGAGACGGTAGCAGGCAGCGAGGACGCGGATGACTTCGGCCTCGTCCTGTGGCGTGACGATCAGCTCGGCGGTGACGTGATCGAGCTGGCGCTTCAGCACCGGCGAATACCAGAAGAAGTCGCGGCTCTTCTGCTTCACGATCGCCGGATTATCCTCGATCTTGAGGCCAGCGAGCTCGGACTTGAGGCGGGCGATATCGGTCATCTTGGGGAGTCCATCAGCGCGTCGAGTTCGCGATAGTCCGGAAGACGCCGGTCGATGGCTCTTCCGGCGCGAATAACGATGCGGTCGGACTGCGGGCGAGCAAGAAACTCGGTCCACGTTCGCGCGCGAAACAGTACGAGGTCGGCGGTGCGGCCCGGAGCCACCACGCCGAAATCCGCGCGCCGCAAGATCTCGGCGGGTGAACGGGTGATCGCGGCCGGCCAGTTGCCGATCGGGTGATCGAGCTGGAGGATGCGCACCGCCTCGCGAAAAACCTCCACGGGATCGAGGTCGCCATAGGCGTAGAAGGGATCGCGTGTGTTATCGGAAGAAACCGCGACGCCGATGCCGCGGGCCTGCATCTCGTGGAGGAGCGTGACGCCGCGCCAGCGCGGCGTGCGCCCGGCATGGCGGTCTTGCAGGTACATGTTGCACATCGGGAGAGAGACGACGGAAATACCGGCCTCGGCAACGAGCCGCATGGTTTCCTCGGCCTCGGCTTTCGGCTGCAACGCCAGGGAGCAGCAGTGGCCGACGTTGATGCGGCCGGAGAAGCGAAGACGGAGCGCCGCGTCGGCGACGTGGCGGAGGGACCGCACTTCCGGGTCTTCAGCATCGTCGACATGAAAGTCGAGATCGAAGCCGTTCTCGATGGCGATGCGAAAGATGCGGTCGAGGGCGCGGTCGAGCTCCGGAATCATGAACGTCGCGGCGCCGAGATGTCCGCCGTGCTCGCGAAGAGTCCGGGTCAGATCGGCGGCGAAATGGTCGTCGAGAATGGCGTCGATCGGATAGAGGGCGACGGCCTGCAGTTCGATGCGGCCGGCCCAGCGATCCCGCATCTCCGCGAAAACCGGCCACGAGATGCCGTGCTGCGGCGGCAGGGAATCGATGTGCGTGCGAAGCAGCGCCGTCCCGTGGGCGTAGGCGCAGCGAAGCGAGAACTCCATCCGGGCGCGCACGTCCGCGGCCGTCCAGCGCGCGTCGCGGTCGGCGTGGACGGCTTCGAGAGCGCCCGTGAACGTGCCATCGGGGTTGGGCTTGCGGGGCCAGATGTGGCCCTTGTCGATATGCGTATGCATGTCGACGAAGGCGGGCCAGACCATGCCGCCGTCGAGGTCGACCCGCGGCAGGCGCGTTCGCCGACCGGGCGGATCGATGCGCTCGACGGCGCCGTTCTTGACCGTGATGTCCGCGGCGACGAGACCCTCGGCATCGGCTGGCGTTGGCAAAGCCTCCATGAGCGCCGCCGGAATCGTGGCGTTAGCGATGACGTAGCGCTGTTGGCGCGGGACTGAGGCAAAGCCCTTTGGCATCAATTCTCGCGGCGTACCGCGCTCTCATGCCATTTGCGGAGAAGCATGTACGAAATGAAGCTGGTGACCGCGTAGATGACCACGCCTGTCATCGAGAGCAGGAACAGCGCCGCGAAGAGACGAGGAATGTTCAGCCGGAACTGGGATTCGAGCAGACGGAAGGCGAGGCCGGCGTTTCCGCCGGCGGTGCCCGCTGCGAATTCGGCGACGACCGCCGCGATGAGCGCGAGGCCGCCGGCGATGCGCAGGCCGGCGAGGAAGAAGGGCAAGGAGTTAGGAAGCTTCAGGTAGATCAGGGTCTGCCAGCGGCTTGCCTTATAGAGTTCGAACAGATTGAGGAGGTTGTGGTCGGTCGACTTCAGCCCCTGCGTCGTGTTGGAGAGGACGGGGAAGAAGGCAACGAGGAAAGCGCAGATCAGCAGCGCCTGCTGGGTGGTCTGGGTGTAGATGAGGATCAGCGGGGCAATCGCGACGATCGGCGTGACCTGAAGGATCACAGCGTAGGGGAAGAACGCCAGCTCGATCCACTTCGACTGAACGAGAAGCACCGAGAGGACGACACCGCCGACCAGGGCCAGGACCAGCGCCATCAGCGTTGTCTGGAGTGTGATGAGCAGGGCTCGGCCGAGAATTGGCCAATCGGTCGCCAGCGACTGGGCGATGCGGATGGGGCTCGGCAGGATGTAGTGCGGCACCTCGGCCAGGGTCACGTACACCTGCCAGACCGCGAGAAGGAGCAGGAGCATCGCGACCGGTATGACGATGCGCAGAACGCGTTCGCCGACGGAGGTTGAGGGGCTGGGCGCCGGGGTCGCTTCCTCCTCGATGGTGCCCGTGATCGCGGGCCTGCCGGCGTCGACCGCGGTCATGAATGGACGGCCATGGCGCTGTGAAGGGCGTCGGACGTGCGACGGCAATATTCATTGTACGCGGCGGACATCCGGAATGCTTCGCCGCGCGGGTAGGGGGCATCGACAGACACGTCGGCGAAGACGCGGCCCGGCCGCGCCGCCATTACGACGATACGGCTGGAGAGGTAGACGGATTCGAAGACCGAGTGGGTGACAAAGATCACCGTCCAGCCAAACGTCTCCCAGAGATGCAGCAGGTCGTCGTTGAGCTTGAAGCGGGTGATTTCGTCGAGGGCGGCGAACGGCTCGTCCATCAGCAAGAGCTTTGGCCGCGTGATGAGCGCGCGGGCGATGGATACGCGCATCTTCATGCCGCCGGAGAGTTCGCGCGGATAAGAGTCGGCGAACTTCTCCAGGCCAACCATGGCGAGGGCGTCCATGACTTCGGCGCGGACCGTCGCACGGGTCGCGCCTTTCAGGCGAAGCGGGAGCCAGACATTGTTGAAGACCGTTGCCCAGGGCATGAGCGTCGGTTCCTGGAAGACGAAGCCGATCTCGCGTTCGGGCCTGCCCGAGGCGTCGTAGCCTGCGCCCGGCCATTCGACAGACCCGGAGCTCGCCTCACCGAGCCCGGCGACGATCCGCAAAACCGTCGACTTGCCGCATCCGGAGGGACCAAGCAGGCTCAGAAACTCGCCCTGGCCGATGTCGAGCGACATATCGCGGAGCGCGAGCGTGCCGTTGGAGAATGTCTTGGAGATACCCTTCAGGGAGACCAGCGTCCCCTGTCGTGCAGGCGGGCGGGCGACCTGTGAAGCCTGTCCGGGTTCGGCGGCAGCCGTCGTCACGTTTTGAGTTGTCCTTAAGGGGCGCGGGCGGACGGGCCGCCCGCGCATCCGCCTCTATTTCTTCAGATCCATGCCTAAGCCTTTGCACACGAACTCGGTCGTGTAGGCCTTGGAAAGATCGAGTCCGGCCTTGGCCACCTTGGCCTCGACCATCTTGTCGTAGAAGGCCTTGACCCCTTCGGCATTGAAACAACCGATGCCTTTTTCCAGCGCGACGCCGGACTCGAGAAGGCCGTGCTCCTTCATCTGGCCGATGGTGAAGGCGATCTGCTCGTCGTTCATGTCCGGGTTCTCGGACTTGATGAGATCGTTGGCGGCCTTGTTGTCGCCGTAGAGATAGTTGTACCAGCCGACAATGGAAGCCTCGACGAAGCGCTTGGTGATATCGGGATTCTTGGCGACGTAGTCGGCCATGCCTTCGATCATGGTCGAATAGGTCGTATAGCCGGCGTCGGCGAGGAGGAAGACATCTGGCTTGAAGCCGCCTTCCTTTTCGACGGAGAAAGGCTCGGAGGTGAGGTAGCCCTGATTGCCCGACTGCTTATCGGCGAGGAAGCCGGCGATGTTGTAGGGATAGGGCTTGCGCTGCTCATCCTTGAAACCGTACGTCGCTTTCATCCATTGGTATCCGGTGACGAAGAGGTCGTCGCCGATGAAGAGCGTCGGCAATTTGGTGAGGTCGGCAAAGGTTTTGATGCCCGACTCGGGGTGCGCCATGATGACCTGCGGGTCCTTCTGGAAGATCGCGGCCACTTCGATGACCGGCACACTTTGCTCAACGGCCGATATGGTGCCGAGCAGGTTGCCCTCCATCCAGAACTGCATCTTGCCGCCGAGGAGCATCGCCTGGTCGGCCTTAGGGACAAGCGTGACCTTCAGGCCATACTTCTCGTAGGTGCCGTCAGCGACCGCTTGATAGAAGCCGCCATGCTCGGCTTCGGCTACCCAGTTGGTGCCGAACGTGATCTCGTCGAGCGCCAGCGCCGGGCCGGCGATGCCAAGCGCGGCGATACTGCCGCATAGCGCTAGCGTGAGTTTCCTGAGTTTCAGCATCTGGTTCTCCGCCTCTTGTTGCGCAGCGGTTTGCCGCCGCCTTCGTGATTGCCCGAGTCTGCTTCCGGATTCTTGCGTTGGCTGCCGGGTGAGGCACCAAGCCACACAATTCGCAAAAGACATGCCATGGTCTAGCCGAGGGCAAGGCTCATGCACCTTTGCCGCGACGCTTTCGCCGCCCCCGTTTTCGGCCTTCGACGGTAGCCTAGGACAATCGACCTGCACAAGAAAGCGGCGGACATGTCGCGAATTGCGGCTGGCATGGGCTTGCCAGCGCTTGGGCCGCGCCGCTAGCGTCCCGTTACAAGCCATTGGGGGTGTATGATCCGACCGCTCAATCCGCAGGAAATCCGGGCGCCATTTGCGCGTTACAGTCACGGGATCGAGGTACCCCCGGGCGCGCGGCTGGTCTTTTGCTCGGGGCAGCTTGGCGTCAATGCTGACGGAAGCGTGCCTCCAACAGTCGAAGGCCAGGCCGAGCGTTGCTTCGAGAACATCCGGGCGATCCTCGGCGCCGCAGGCATGGCTCCGAGTGATATCGTGCGGATCAATGCTTTCGTCAACGGGCGCGAGCATATGCAGGGCTACATGGCTGCCCGCGACCGGTTTGTCGGCGACCCGTCGCCGGCATCCACTCTGGTCATCGTTTCCGGGTTCACCCGGCCGGAGTTTCTGGTTGAGGTGGAGGTTGTTGCCGCGCGGAGCGACGACCTTTGACCGGCATGGCATTGCCATTCGATTCCATCGCCCTCCAACTCGGGACTCGCTGATGCGTCTGTGGATCAAGGACCCGATTGCAATCCTCGCCGAGGGGGCGGAGCGGGGAGTCGTCGTCGACGGAGGCAAGATTGTCGAGCTGGTGGGGAAAGGCGCGGAGCCTGCGACGCCGGTCGACAAGACCATGGATGCATCCCGGCACGCCGTTATCCCCGGTCTGGTCAACACCCATCATCATTTCTTCCAGACGCTGACTCGCGCCCATCCGGCGGCGATCAACAAGGAGCTCTTTCCCTGGCTGAAGGCGCTCTACCCAATCTGGGCGCGGAACGTGAAGCCGGAGGCATTTCGTCAGGCGACGCGGCTGGCCTTGACCGAGTTGCTGATGTCGGGCTGCACCTGCGCATCCGATCACCAGTACCTCTATCCGCCGGGCCTCGAGAACGCGATGGACATACAGGCCGAGGAGGCGGGCAAGCTTGGCATCCGCATGACCCTGACGCGCGGGTCAATGAACCTGTCGGAGAAAGATGGCGGCTTGCCTCCCGACACGGTCGTGCAGGACGAAGACACGATCCTTGCCGACTGCGAGCGGGTATTGTCGCGCTATCACGACGCGTCGGAGGGCGCGATGCTGCAGGTCGCTCTGGCGCCGTGCGCGCCGTTTACTGTGACCAAGAGGCTGATGGTCGATTCGGTGGGACTTGCCGAGCGTTTCAACTGCCGCCTTCACACTCATCTTGGCGAGACGAAGGACGAGGACGAATATTGCCTCGCCCATTTTGGCGTGCGGCCGGTCGACTATGTCGAGGAATGCGGCTGGCTCAATGAACGCGTCTGGCTGGCGCACGGCATCCATTTCACCGACGACGAGGTCAGGCGCCTTGGCCGGCACAAGGTCGGCGTCTGCCACTGCCCCACCTCGAACATGACTCTGGCTTCCGGCCAGTGCCGCACGAAAGAACTCGAGGCGGCCGGCTGTCCGGTTGGGCTTGGCGTCGATGGTTCGGCGTCCAACGACAACTCGAATCTCATGGAGAGCGTCCGCCACGCCCTGATGATTAACCGGCTGACCTATGACGCAGCGTCGGTCACGCATTTCGACGCGCTGCGCTGGGCTAGCGAGGGCTCGGCCCGGTGCCTCGGGCGCGGCGACATCGGCGTTGTCGCCGCCGGCAAGCAGGCCGACCTTGCCTTTTACACGCTCGATGAATTGCGCTTTTCGGGTGCGGGCGACCCGCTCGCCGCGCTGGTCCTTTGCGGCGCCCATGCCGCGGACCGCGTGATGATCAAGGGCGAGTGGCGCGTCGAGGACGGCCAGCCCGCCGGCGTCGATGTCGCCAAACTTCGCCGCGAACACGGCGACGCCGCGAAGGCTTTCCTCGCGGCGTTTTGAGTGACGTTACTGGTGGGCGGCGGCGAGCGCGACGGCTTGGATGCTGCCGCGCTTGATGCCGATGTCAGCCAGATCGCGGTCGCTCAGCCCACTCAGCTGGGCGTGCGTTTCCCGATACTTCACCCAGGCCCTGTACGCCTTCGCCAAACGTTCGGTCATTATTCCATCACCTCTCGAGTCTCGACTCGAAGCAGACCACGAATTTAGCGACGCCAAAGCCTCGGTTGCAGGGGGATTTTTCGCGGGTCTGCCTTGCGGAGAACGGCAGGCATTGCTGCCGGATGTTTACCAATTCGTTGCATTTGACGGATTGTCGCACCGCCCTGGCAGCTTGCGGCGGATGGCCGGCGCGACCAATATGCCTTTGTCTTCCTTTGCCTCCTTACGGGCCCGGACCTGATGCCATTCCGCCGCTACTGGCACGAGATGACCACGGCCGACTTCCGCGAAGGCGGCACGGGGGGCTGGATCGCGGTCTTGCCGGTCGCGGCGATCGAGCAGCACGGGCCGCATCTGCCTGTCTACACCGACACCTGTATTGCCGAAGGCATGGTGAGGCGCGCTGTCGAACTGATGCCGGACGACCTGCCGGTGACATTCCTTCCGGTTCAGGCGGTCGGCAAGTCGAACGAGCACATCTCCTCGCCGGGCACCATCACCTCGACCTGGGAGACGACGACCAAGCTCTGGCTCGATATCGGCGCCAGCGTTGCGCGCGCGGGCGTCGCCAAGCTCATCATCATCAATGCCCATGGCGGCAACGTGCCGATGGTCGACATCGTGACGCGCGAGCTTCGCGTCGAGCATGAAATGCTGGCGGTGGGGACGGCATGGTCGCGCTTCGGCCACCCCGACGGCGTCATGGGTCCGCAGGAGGGGCAATACGGGATCCATGGCGGCGAGGTCGAGACATCGATCATGCTGCATCTACGCCCGGATCTCGTGCGTATGGACCAGACGCAGGACTTCCGCTCGACGCAGCTCGACTTCGCGCGTGAATTCACGCATCTGCGCGCCCACGGTCCGGTCCAGTTCGGCTGGAAGGCCCAGGACCTCAATCCGGAAGGCGCGGTCGGCAACGCCGCCGCGGCGACGGCGGCGAAAGGAAGGGCCGTCGTCGACCATCAGGCGAAAGCTTTCGTCGAGCTTTGCCGCGATGTCGACGCGTTCGATCTTGGTCGCCTGTGGTCGCCCTGACCGAGCAACTGGCGGCGTTTCGCTCGGAGCTTGCCGGCATCGCCACGGCCGACGATGCGGCGACGCTCAAACTGAAAAGTCGCGACTTTTTCTGGTTCTCGCCGATCCTCAGGCCCCTGCTCGACGAAAAGCGCGCCGATCTGGTGGTCATGCCGCGCGACAAGGACGAAGTTGTGCGCGTCGCCAGCGCATGTGCCCGGCACCGCGTGCCGCTCACGGTGCGCGGCGGCGGCACCGGCAACTACGGGCAGGCGGTGCCGCTGGAGGGCGGGATCGTCCTCGATGTCTCCGGGCTGGATCGGATCGTCAAAGTGGCACCGGGGGCCGGACGCTTCGAGGCCGGAGCGCGCCTTCTTGATATCGACATGGCGCTCCGTCCCGAGCGCTGGGAACTGCGCTTCCATCCCTCGACGCGGAAGCAGGCGACGATCGGCGGGTTCATTGCCGGCGGGGCGGCGGGTTGTGGTTCCTGCACCTGGGGGCAGATCGCTGACGCAGGCGCGGTGATTGCGGTGGAAGTGGTGACCGTCGAGGAGCGGCCACGCATCCTCGAACTCAACGGCAAGGACGTCTTGAAGGTGCTGCACGCCTATGGCGTCAACGGCATCATCACGGAAGTCGAGGTTCCGCTGGCGCCGTGGCAGCCCTGGGCGGAGCGGGTCGCAGCGTTTCCGACGCTGGGTCAGGCGGCCGGATTCGGCGCGGCGTTGGCGGCCGCCGAAGGGATCGCCAAGAAGGAGATCGGCATCTTCGACGCGCGCATTGCGCCCATGCTCAAGCGGGTCGCGCCCGTCGTCCCCACTCGTCAGGCTTTTGCGATCCTGATGGTGTCGGAGCCGCAGGGACCGGCGCTGGAAGAGATGGTATCCGCCCATGGCGGACGCATCGTCTACGCGCGCTCCGCCGCTGAAGCAGAGGAGGCAGCGTTTGCCGGCAAGGGCGCGATGCCGCCGCTCTACGAATACGCCTGGAATCATACGACACTGCATGCACTGAAGGTCGAGCCGGCGATGACGTATCTCCAGTTGCGTTATCCGGCAGGCGGGGAAATGGCGCTCGTCGACGAGATCGAGCGATCGTTCGGCGACGAACTGCTTCAGCATCTGGAGTTCCAACGCCGCTTCGGTCGCGTGTTCCTCTCCGGGCTACCTCTGCTTCGCTTTGGCTCACCCGAGCGGCTCGACGAGGTTGTCGCCATGCTTGAGCGGATGGGCGGTGCGATATCGAGCCCGCATAGCTATGTGCTCG
Organism: Bauldia sp.; assembly: GCA_039934795.1. GTDB lineage: Bacteria > Pseudomonadota > Alphaproteobacteria > Rhizobiales > Kaistiaceae > CAMCWB01. The sequence goes on from JBDTLN010000020.1 coordinate 10,654, forward strand.
ACAACGCCGGCTGGAAACGGACCGACGCGCCCCAGCCGGAATTCAAGGCCTTCGCCGATCCGCATGGTCTGATGAATCCCGGCAAGCTGAAGGCGCGGTCGAGTGTGGCTTGACGCAGGCCGCCAGCTTCGCCTTTGTTCGACTTCCTTTTCGCGGAGCTGAGGCCAATGGCAAAGACCATCGTCATCACCGGCGGCAGCCGTGGCATTGGAGCGGCGACCGCACGGCTCGCCGGCAAGCGCGGCTGGTCGGTGGCCTTCAGCTATCGCGACAATGGCGAAGCGGCCGAGGCCACGCGGCGTGCCATTGAGGCGGCCGGTGGCAAGGCGATCGCGGTCCGCGGCGATGTGGCACGCGAGGCCGATGTCGTGGCGATCTTCGATGCGGCTGCACAGGCGTTCGGCATGATCGACGGGGTTGTCAACAATGCCGGGACGATCATCGGACCGCCGATGCCGGTCGCCGAGATGAGCCTCGAAAGACTGGAGAAAGTGGTCGCGGTCAATGTCGTCGGCGCTTATCTGGTGGCGCGCGAAGGAGTGCGGCGGATGGGCAAGATGCGCGGCGGCAGGGGCGGGGTGATCGTCAACCTCTCGTCGGCGGCGGCCAAGCTCGGGGGGCCTGGCGAGTATGTCGACTATGCCGGCTCGAAGGGTGCCGTCGACAGCATGACCATCGGCCTTGCCAAGGAAGTTGCCGGCAAGGAAGGCATCCGGGTCGTTGCCGTCCGTCCGGGCATGATCGAAACTGAATTTCATGCCCTTGGCGGCATGCCCGATCGGGCGGAGCGCGTCGGCGGTACTGTGCCCATCGGGCGCGCTGGCACGGCGGACGAGGTTGCCGAGACCATCGTCTGGCTTCTCTCCGACGCTGCCTCATATGTGACCGGAACGATCGTCGAAGTTACCGGCGGGCGATAGCGTCTGGCGAACGCGGCGCTGCGTAGCGGCTGCGA
>JBDTLN010000021.1:0-11579 GCA_039934795.1 Bauldia sp.
ATGTCCCAGTTGCCGACGGGACCGGAGGCCTGGCCGAAGCTGACGAGATGGCCGCGGATGGCGAGGGCTTCCAGCGAGCGGCCGAAGGTGTCCGAGCCGACGCCGTCATAGACCACGTCGACCCCCCGTCCATCGGTCATCCGCATGGCCTCGGCGACGAAGTCCTGCCGCGAATAGACGATTGCCCGCTCGGCGCCAACCCGCAGAACATGCTCGGCTTTTTCCTCACTGGAGGTGGTGCCGATGACATGGGCGCCAAGCGCGGATGCCCATTGGCAGAGGAGGAGACCCATGCCGCCGGCGGCGGCGTGGACGAGGACGGTGTCGCCCGGTTTGACCGGGTAGACCCGGTGGATCAGGAACTCGACCGAGAGGCCCTTGAGGAAGACGGCGGCAGCGGTTTCGTCATTGATATCACTGGGGATTTCAACAAGGAGTGTCGCATCCATGTTGCGGTATCCGGCATAGGCGCCGACCGGCTCGCAGGCATAGACGACGCGGTCGCCGGGCTTGAGGCGGGCGACGCCGGGGCCGGTGTCGAGCACCGTGGCGGCCGCCTCCATTCCCGGAATCCCCGGTGGTTTCAAGACGTTGAAGAAGCCGGTCCGGCAGTAGACATCGATGTAGTTGACGCCGATTGTCGACTGACGGAGACGGACTTCGCCGGGACCGGGCGGTGGAACCCTGACCATCTGCGGCGACATTACCTCCGGCCCGCCATAGCGCTCGACGACGATCGCCGGGCTATCGATGGCATCGCGAGAGGCCGCCGGGGCGCTGTCGGGACGGGGTTGAATCACCTCGATACGGGGCTGGGACGGCGGCCGGACAGGTGCGGCCGCTGCTGACTCACGCGGCGCCGAAAAACGCGCCTTCAAGGCGGCGAATCCGGCCTCGTAGATGCCCTCAGTGACGAGGCGCGACAGGTCGGCGGCGCGCTCGGCCGGCGGACGGAAACGCGACTCCCAGACAAGGAGGGTGCGATCGCCGTCGGTGACCGGCTTGAGGCGCATTGAGGCGACGTAGTCGATGAGCGGGATGGGCGCCTCAAGGAGGCAATAGGTCAGTTCGCGCTGGCGGTCGGAGAGCGCGATGAGCTGCTCGCGGAGCATCGAACCGTCGTCGAGGTGGAAGGCGCGCACGGAGCCGACCGTGTCGCCGGTCTCGCCCGCCTCGATGTGGCTGTCGGCGATCGCCGGATGCCATGAGCCGTGGCCGTTGAAATCGCGGAGGAGCCGCCAGAGCGTATCGACCGGCGCGTCGATGACGGTACTGCGCGTCACCCGGACGATGGCGTTCATCGCCGGGCGAACCGGGCCTGCAGCGCCTTCAGGCCGATGAGGAAGAAATTGCGGCCGATCTGGTTCACCAGTTCCGCTTCGCGCTCCGGCCGGCAATCGAACTCGGCGCTCCATTCGGCATAGCAGCGGTCGCCATCGGTGACCGGCGTCAGCTTCAGCGTCGCCACATAGTTCTCGACCGCCATCGGGCTTTCGAGGATGGCGTAGGACTGGGCGAAATCGTAGTCGGAGAGCGCCACCAGCCGCTCGCGAATCTGGCCGCCGTCCTTCAGGCGGAAGTTGCGGATGCAGCCAATCTGGTCGGCCCGGGCGCCCTGCTCGATGCGGCTGTCGGCGGCGAACGGCGTCCACGCTGGCAGGCCGTTAAAATCGCGCACCACCGCCCACACCTGCGCCGCCGGTGCCTCGACGATCGTCGAGATAAAGACTTTTGCCAAACCCGCCCGCCTCTAGTCGTCGTCGTCGTCTTTGCCGCCGCCTTCGCCCTTCTTCGGCTTGGCACTGGCGGTATCGCGGGCGATCGAGGTGAGGTCCTTGGCGTCGCGAATGACGTCGGTCATGCGGCCGAGGCTGGAGCCCTCGATGCCGAGTTCCTTCATCAGGCTGTCGATCATCGGTCCCTGCACGCGATAGCGAAGGGCGCTGTCGATGACCTCGTCGGTGACGTTCTTGCGCGGCCCATCGGCACCGCCGCCGCCGCCGCCAAGGCCCTCGACATGGACGATCTTGATGTTGTCGATCTTCTCCATCGGCTTGACGCTCTCGCGGATGATGCCCTCGAGCTTGTCGAGGAGGGCGCGGCGGGTGCGCGAGGCGCGAGCCGAATCGGAGAGGACGTTCTCGGCCTCGTTGGCGCTGCGCTGGCCCTCGGCGTCGACCTTGTAGCGCCTGGCGGCGGCATCGCTGCGGATGACGGTGGCGTCGGCCTCGGCCTTGGCGGCGATGCGCTGGGCATCGCCGAAGCTGGTCGCGGCCTCCTTCTCGGCGTCGGCCTTGGCGGTCAGACGGAGGCGCTCGCGCTCGGCGTCGCGGGCGGCGGCGATGAGGTCGACCGTCTTCCGCCGCTCGGCGATCTCGCGCTCGCGCGTCGTGAAGGCCTGCTCCTCGGCGAGCACCGCCTTGGCGCGGGCACCCTCGGCCTCGGTGATGGCGGCGGAGCGCTCAGTCGAGCGGGCGGCGATGGCGATGGCCTTGTCGATCTCGGCGAGCTCGATCGCCTTGTCCTTCTCGATGTCGAGGCGGCGGATGTCGCGATCGCGGATGATGCGAGCTTCGGCGATGCCGCGCTCGGTGGCGATGCGGGCGCGCTCGATTTCCTCGCCGGATGCGATCTCGGCTTCCTCGAAGGACTGGCGCTTGGCGATCTCCAGCGACTGCAGCGCGCGCTCGCGCTCGATGCGGCTCTCGTCGATGACGCGGTCGCGCGCAAGGCGCGCCTTCTCGACGTCCTGTTCGGCGACGATCTCGGCCTGGCGGCGCGCCGCTTCGGCGCGGGTGACCTCGACCGCCTTGCCGGCAAGCGCGATCTCGCGCTGGCGTTCGGCGAGTTCGAGCGACTGGCGGCGGCTGACTTCCAGCTCGTCCTGCTCGCGCTGGCGCTCGATGCGATCGCGCTCGACGGCGAGCTGCTGCGCGATCTGCTCGCGCTCGGTCTCCTCGCGCGAACTGATCTCGGCGCTTTCGAGGACGCGGCGGCGGACGATCTCGCGCTTCTGGATCTCCTCCTCGTTGACGATGCGGGTCTCGGCGAGCGAGCGCTCCTGGGCGATGCGCGTCTTCTCGGTCGCCTCGGTGGCGACGATCTGCGCCTGGCTCGCCTCCTGTTCGCGCAGCGCCCGCTCGCGGGCCAGCTCGGCGCGCTGGACCGCGCGGCGGATCTCGACCTCACGCTCCTGCTCGAGGCGGGCATATTCGCCCTCGCGCTCGATCTCGAGGACGCGGCGTTCCGATTCGAGATTCTGCGTGCGAATCTCGATCATCGTCTGCTGCTCGATCTGGTTGCGCATCTTGCGGCGCATCTCGATCGTCTCGGTCAGGGTGGTAAGGCCCTCGGCATCGAAGGCGTTGGAGGGATCGAAGAATTCGAGGCTGGTCTGGTCGACATCGACGAGGGCGACGTTCTCAAGGTCAAGGCCGTTGAAGGCCAGGGCCTCGGAGGCCTGGTCGCGGACCCGGGCCATGAATTTCGAGCGCTGCTCGTGAATCTCCTGGAGCGTCAGTTCGGCGGCGACGGCGCGGAGCGCCGAGGCGAACTTGCCCTCGAAAAGATCGCGGATCAGCTCCGGCTGCATTGCGCGCCGGCCGAGGGTTTGGGAGGCCAGCGCCACGGCTTCATGGTTAGGCTGCACGCGGAGGAAGAACTCGGCGATCAGGTCGACGCGCATGCGGACGCGGGTGATCAGCGCCGTGGTCTCGCCGCGGCGCACTTCAATGCGCATGACGTTCATATTGACCGGCGTCATCTCGTGGAGAATGGGGATGACGAAGGCGCCGCCATTGATGACGACCTTCTCGCCGCCGAAGCCGGTGCGGACGAACGCGGTCTCCTTGGTCGAGCGCCGGTAGAGCCAGCGCAAGAGATAGACCGCGATGACGATGACGATCGCCAGGACGATCAGCCAGAGGACGATCGTTCCGATGATTTCGTTTCCCATAGTCACTCCCTCCCCGCGGCACCCGTTGTCGTTCGGACAGGCGCCGCAATTCTCAACTGACCGACCGCGCCACCATCATGCCCGTTTTCTCAGCGGTGTGGCGATGGCACGGAAGGCTTTGACCACGGCCGCGGCGAAGGGCGGGTCGTTGATTGCCGCCGGCACGCGGACGATCTGGCGGTTGCCGCCCGGCTGCACGGTCTTCTCCAGCGCGGCGAAGAGGGCGTTGTCAGCTTCCGGATCGTGGAACGGCTTGCCCGGCACGTCGAGGCCGGAGAGGCCGCGCTCCGGAATGAGGAAGCGCACCGGGCCGGTCATGCGGTTCAGCCGCTCGCCGATCCACGTGCCGATGGCGACATTCTCGTCGCGGGTCGTCCGCATCAGCGTGACGTTGGGATTGTGGACAACAAGATTGCGGCCGCGGAAGCTCGCCGGAACCGTGTCCATCGCGCCGAAATTGACCATGTCGATGGCGCCAAGCGAGCCGACATAGGGGATCGGCCGGCGGATGAAGGCGCCGAAACGGTCCTCGGTGGCGGCGAAGACGCCGCCGACGAGGAAGTCGGCGACCTCGGTGGTGGTGGGTCGAGGACGCCGGCGAGAAGGCCGGATTCGGCCAGCCCCTCCATCGAGCGGCCGCCGATGCCGGTGGCGTGGAAGACGAGGCAATCGTAGTCGGCCTCCAGCTCGGCGGTGACCGCCTGAACGCAAGGCGTGGTGAGGCCGAACATGGTGATGCCAAGGGCCGGCTTGGCGGCAAGGCGCTTCTGCGTGCGCTCGGCGGCGGAGGGCAGCCTGGCGATCATGCCGGCCAGCGCATGGGCACCATTGCCGAGGATCTGTTCGGTGATCGAGTTGAGGCCCTGCACATCGGCGACCGAGGGCATCATGATGATATCGCTGGCGCCGACATAGCCGGCGACATCGCCGGAGGCGACGGTCGAGATCATGACCTTGGGCACGCCGACCGGAACCATGCGCATGCCGGCGGTGGCCAGCGAGGTATTGCCCGAGCCCCCGGCCGAGATGACGCCGCCGATATCGCGCTGGCGGATGATCCAGCGGGCGAAGGCCGTGGCCATCGCCTCGACCGCCTTGCCGCGATCGCCGGAGAAGACGGCGCTGGCGCCGCGCGGATGGGCGCTCGCCACTTCCTGTGGGCTGACATCCGTGCTCGACGGCTTGCCCGAGGTCGAGAGATCGACGGTGCGGGTGCGGATGCCGAGTTCGCGGAGGGAATCGCGAATGAATTTCAGCTCGCGGCCCTTGGTGTCGAACGTGCCGACGACGAGGGCGGTGCGGCCCTGGCGCTCGGCGAGCGGCATCTCGAAGAGGTCAGCGGATTCGGCATCGGCGGGCGCCCCCTCCCCCATGCTGCGCACGGTCCCCCTCCCCCGCGTCGCGGTGGAGGATCCGGCCTCCGCAGCCTTCCCGGTGGATGCGCGGAGGCTCCGGCCGAGATCGGCGTCGCTGAGCGCCCAGCGATTCGGCACGGAGCTGGCGAGGCGAAGATTGCCGGGCGTCGTCGCGGCGGGCTGCATGTCTTGGCCATTGCCGCGCACCACCTGAAAAACTTCGGCGACCCGCGCCTCGGTCGCGGCGAGTTCTTCCGGCGTCTCGGCTTCGCCATCGTCATGGCGGCCGACGCCGAGGAGACGCTGCTGGAGGTCGCGGTCGGCGGCGAGTTCCGCCGCCGGCAGGACGCGGTGGATGCGGCCGTTGACCATGATGCCGACATGTTCGGCAACGGTGGTGGCGACGCCGATGTTCTGCTCGATGAGGAGGACCGACATATCGTCCTCGGCGCCGATGCGGGTCAGCGTCTCGACGAGCTGGTCGACGATGATCGGGGCGAGGCCCTCGGTCGGCTCGTCCATGATGAGGAGTTTCGGATTGCCGAGAAGGGCGCGGCCGATGGCCAGCATTTGCTGCTCGCCGCCGGAAAGCTGCGAGCCGCGATTGGCCTTGCGCTCGGCGAGGCGCGGAAAAGTCTGGTAGATGCGCTCGACGGTCCACGTGCCCTTGCCGTCGCGGCTGGCAAGACGAAAATGTTCGTCGACGGTGAGGCTGCGCCACACCCGCCGGCCCTGCGGCACATAGCCGACGCCGAGGCGGGCGATGGCGTGGGGCTCGAGGCCGGAGATCTCGGTGCCGGCGAGACTGATCGAGCCGCTGCGCGCCCGCTTGAGGCCGACGATGGCGTTGCAGAGCGTCGTCTTGCCCATGCCGTTGCGGCCGACGATGGAGAGGATGCGGCCAGTCACCGCCAGGTCGACGCCCTGGATGGCGTGCGACTCGCCGTAATAGACATGGAGGTCGCGGATGCGGAGGATGGCCTTGTCGTCAGCCACGGCCACCTCCGAGATAGATCTCCTGGACTTGCGGATCGTTCTCGATCTCCTCGGGCGTCCCCTCCTTGAGGATGCGGCCGTTGTGCATCATCGTGACGCGCTGCGAGACGCGGAGCGCCACGTCGAGATCGTGCTCGATGATGATGTAGCCGATGTGCTCCGGCAGCGCGTTGAGGATGTCGACAAGGTCGCGGCGCTCAGGCGGCGAAAGGCCCGCCGCCGGCTCGTCGAAGAGGATGAGGCGCGGCGCCCCGGCGAAGGCGAGGGCGATCTCCAGTTGCCGTTGTTGCCCGTGGCTGAGTTCGGCGACGAGGGTCTCGGCCCGGGCACCTAGGCGCACGGCGCTGACGATGCGCGTCGCCTGTTCGAGCGTGGCGTCGTCGGCGCGGGGCCTGAGGAACGAGAAACGACGGCGCGACACGCCGCGGCAGGCGAGGAAAACCGCGTCGATGACGCTGAGGCCGCCGAAGAGCTGCGAGATCTGGTAGGTGCGCCGGAGGCCGCGGCGGATGCGCTCATGGGTCGGGAAGCGGGTGATGTCCTCGCCGAAAAAACGGATCGCCCCGCTCGAGGGCGCGAAGTCGCCGGTGATGGTGTTGAAGAGCGTCGTCTTGCCGGCTCCGTTCGAGCCGAGGATGGCGCGCCGCTCGCCCGCCCGCACGGACATGGTGATGTCCGCGAGGGCGGTGAGCGCGCCGAAGCGGCGGCCGACGCCGGTGAGTTCGAGGGCATAGGCCCCCGTGTCACCGAGCGAAGCGCGCAGGGGTTCGGCCACCGCTTCCGCCTTGCCTTACGGGCAGGACGGGTTGTCGCGGCCGACGACGCCGAGTTTCAGGAACTCGTCCTCGGGCTGGCCGAGCGTCTGGTTGACAGCTTCCTTGACCTCGACGACCTTGTTGAAGAGGCCGCCGTCGGCGCCCTCGGCGACTTCGGTGACGAAGTTGAGGGCGATGCCGTTGCGGTTCTTGTCGAGCTTGACCGGCCCGGTCGGCGTATCGAATTCAAGGCCGGCGAGCGTCTCGCGGAGCTTGACGCCGTTGTCGGAAAGGTCGCCGTTGATCTTGTCGAGGGCGAGCAGCACCGCCTTGGTGTTGACGAAGTAGCCCTGGGCGAAGAGCGACGGGCTCGGGAAGCCGTCCGGGAACGCCGCCTTGTAGTCGGCGACGAACTTGGTCCAGCGCGGGTCGTCCCAGGCGTCGGCGACGGGGCCGGCGGAAGGCATGCCGAGCACGGCGTCCTTCTGCTTGCCCTGCGACGAGAGCACCGACTGGTCGGCGGTGATCGAGCCGCCGATCAGCGGCGCGGTACCGCCGGCCTGCTGGTACTGCTTGAGGAAGTTGACGCCATCGGCGCCGCCAAGGGCGACATAGACCGCGTCGACATCGGCCGGGATCGCGGCGATGACCGAGGAGAAATCCTTGTTGCCGATCGGCACCCATGACTTCGACACGACATGGCCGCCGGCCTTGCAGAACTCGGCCATGAAGCCGAACACCTGGGTGTAGGGGAACGAGTAGTCCTCGGCGACGGTGGCGACGTTCTTGTAGCCCTTCTTCTCGAAGGCATAGGTGCCGACGCCGGCCATCCATTGGGCGCCGTCGGTGGTGAAGCGGAAGAAGTTCGGCGCCGGATCGCGGAGCGTCGTGTCCGCCGCCGCCGAGGTGCCGTTGACGAAGGTCACGTTCGGCTGGGTCTTGGCGTAGTCCTTGACGGCAAGGCCCTCGTCGCCGGAGAGCGGACCGACGACGATCTGCACGCCGTCCGACTCGACCAGCTTGCGCACCGCGCGAACGGCGCTGTCGGGCGAGGCGTCGGACGATGCGACCACCCACTCGATCTTCTTGCCGCCGGCCATGCCGTTGTGTTCCTTCAAGGCCAGTTCGGCGCCGCGCTTGCCGTCCTCGCCGAGCACCGTGAAGGCTCCTTCAAGGGTGACCATCAGGCCGACCTTCAGGGTGTCCTCGGCGTTCGCGGCCGAGAAATGCGCGGCGAGCGCGAAGCCCGCCGTCGCCAGCAATGTGCCTCTGGTGAAATTCATTGTTTCTTCCTCCCATTCCGCGGGTGCCTTGATGGCAACCGCTGTTCCTCAGTGAAAAGCATTGCAGGTGCTACACGCCGCTCCCCCTCGTCGCGAATGAACGGCGCGCTTTCTCCCAAAGGCCGAGCAGGCCGTCGGGCGAAAACAGGACGATGGCCAGAAACAGGACGCCGATCAGCGTGTTGAAGCGCTCGGCGCCCATGACGTTGATCGCGTAGGTGTCGAGGAGCACGAAGAAGATCGCGCCAAGGAAGGCGCCGGCCGGCCGGCGGGTGCCGCCGACGATGGCGATGACGAGAATGTCGATGAGGCGGTCGACGCCGATCGTGCCCGGCGAGATGCGGCCGTTGAACCAGACGAGGAGCACGCCGCCGAAGCCGGCGGCGATCCCGGCGAGCGCCCAGGCCGCGACGCGATGCGCCGTGACGTTGTAGCCGAGGGCGCGCATGCGCCGCGGATTGTCGCGGATCGCCTGAAGGGCAAGGCCGAACGGCGCCCGGGCGATATAGACGACGGCGAGATAGAACACGGCGGCGACGAAAAGGGCGAGATAGTAGAACGGCAGCGGGTCGCGCCAGTTGAGCCCGAAGAGGACCGGCGGCGCGATCCCGGCAAAGCCGCTATGGCCGTTGAAGATCGCGTAGTTCTGCTGGGCGAGGAGGAAGAAGGCGACGCCGATGGCGAGCGTGATCATGATCGTGTAGATGCCCTCGGTGCGGATGGCGAGGAGGCCAACGCCGACGGAGAACGCCGTGCTCGCCAGCACCGCGATCGGCACCACCAGCCACCACGGCCAGCCGAAGCCCGAGCCGAACGAGTTGAAGCCGAAGATCGCGACGACATAGCCGGCAAGGCCGGCGGCGCTCATTTGCGACAGGCTGACCATGCCGCCATAGCCGGCAAGAAAGCTCAGCGACAGGGCGATGGTGCCGAGGATCAGCGCATAGCCGCCGACCTGGAAGGTGAGGAAGGGCGTCGCGACCAGCGGATAGACGAGGAGGAGTGCGGCGACGCCCCAGACGAGGGGCGAGCCGGCCATCGACCTCGCCTCCGCCGAGACGCCGGTGGTGGTTTCCATGACGCTCATGCCGGCCGCCCCATGATGCCCTGGGGCCGGAAGGCGAGCACCGCGACCATGATGACGAAGGTGAGGACGACGCCGTAGGTCGGGAAATAGGCGAGCCCGATCTGCTCGGCGAGGCCGATGAGGAGCGCGCCCACCGCCGCCCCGGTGATCGAGCCCATGCCGCCGACAATGACGACGACGAGCGAGGCAAGGAGATAGCGGACATCCTCGCCGGGGGCGATCGACAGCGCCGTGCCGCCGACGACGCCGGCGAAACCGGCAAGCCCGGCGCCGATGCCGAAGACGACGGCGAAGACGACATGGACGTTGACGCCGGACGCCGACAGCATGGCGCGGTCATCGACCCCGGCGCGGATCATCATGCCGATCCGCGTCCGATTGAGGACGAGCCACAGGCCAACGCCGATGACGATGGCGGCGGCGAGGACGACGAGCCGGTACCAGGGATACATCATCGGCACCGCCGCCCCGTTCGAGCGGTAGGCGAGGATGAAGGGCGTGCGCACGGCGCCGTCCAGCCAATCCGGCGTGGCGAACTGGTAGGTCTTGCCCGACCAGACAGCGAGCATCAGGTCGGCGGCGACGATCGAAATGCCGATGGTGACGAGCGTCTGGCGGAGCTCGTCGCCCTCCATGCGGCGGAAGACCAGCACCTGCATGAGAATGCCGACCAGCCCCGCGGCAAGGAAGCCGGCGGCGACGCCGATCAGCCAGTAGCCGGTGGCGGTGGCGACCGAATAGCCGATATAGGCGCCGAACAGGAACAGCGAGCCGTGGGCGAGGTTGACGTTGCGCATCAGCCCGAAGACGAGGGTGAAGCCGCTGGCGACAAGGAAGTAGAGGCCGGCCACGGTGACGCCGTTGAAGATCGTGGTGACGAAGAGTTTTTTCGCGCCGATGGCGCCCGTCAGCCATTCCGGCCACGCCGCCACGAACAGCCAGACGAGAAGCGCAACGAGAAGCGCGATGAGGATGGTGAGGAGCGGGGAGCGAGCGGCCATCAACCGGGACCCCGGACTTCATCGGCGAATTGCCAGCGCCCGGCCCCCTCACCCCCGTTCCCTAGGCTCGCCGGTGGCTCGCCAAGGGAACCGGCCCTCTCCCACAAGGGGAGAGGGGTGCCGTGCCGCGATCGGGCATGGCCAGCATCCGGAGCAAATTCGCTGGGCGCCGAAACAGCCGCCCCCTCTCCCCTTGTGGGAGAGGGCTCTTTCTCTTGGCGAGGCGAAGCCGAGGCTAGAGGAAGAGGGTGAGGGGGCAGGCGGGCGGAAAGCATGTGCTTCGCAATTCGCTACGCCGTCAGCCTGCGGCGGGCTTCCTGCATTTGCGGCTTCTTGTGGAACTTGCCGTCCTTCATGATCGCCAGCAGGCGGTCCTTTTCCTGGAGAACACGGATGTTGGCGATCGGGTCGCCGTCGACGAGGAGGAGATCGGCGAGGTAGCCCTCCTTGACCTGGCCGAGCTCGCTGCCCATGCCCATGATCTCGCCACCAAATTTGGTGCCGGCGAGGATCGCCTCCATCGGCGAGAAGCCGAGCATCTCGACGAAGGTTTGCAGATCCTTCGCATTGGTGCCCTGCGGCGTCCAGGCGAAGCCGTAGTCGCCGCCGATGCAGATGCGGATGCCGCGGCGATGCATCTTCTTCATTGTCTCGACGCACATTTCGAGCTCGCGCTCATACTCGATGGTGATCCGCGAGCCGGGCTTGATGCCCCATTCGCCGGCATACCGCGCCGTGTTGATGAGCCAGGCGATGCCCGGCGCGACGAAGTGCCGGTCCTTGGCGGCTTCGAGCATGTCGAGGGCTTCTTCGTCGGCGAACGAGGCGTGGTAGATATTCTGGATGCCGTGACGGACGCACTGCTTGACCGAGCCGGACGAGCGGGCGTGGGCTGAGAGCACCTTGTTGCGGGTGCGCGCCTCCGACGCCGCCATCGCCACTTCTTCCTCCGACATCGGCGTTTCCTCGGCGCCCATGCCGGTCAGCGATTCGCCGGAGAGGTTGAGCTTGATCGAGTCGACGCCGTATTTGATGAGCGTGCGGACAGTGCGGCGGATCTCCTCCGGGCCCGACACGACGAGGCCGAGGTTGAGGCCGGGATGGGGAATGTGGGAGGGCGCCGCATCGCCGAGGCCGCCGACGGTGG
>JBDTLN010000022.1:0-11321 GCA_039934795.1 Bauldia sp.
CCAGGAAAAGTGTGACGCACTTTTCCGCCGGGCAGAGCGACAGTTCGCGTTGCCAGGAAAAGTGTGACGCACTTTTCCGTCCGGCAGAGCGACAAGGGAGCAATCCCCCGGGAAATCTCTCAGGTCCTCGGACAGAGGGGGCGCGGGACGGGCATTTCGCCCGCTTCGCGTCGATTCCCTGCGAGGATCTTGCCTTGGCCGAAGCCACCGACGTCACAAACCTCCGCGAGACGCCCCTCGCCAGCCTCCATCGCGAACTGGGCGCCCGCATGGTGCCGTTCGCGGGATACGCGATGCCGGTTCAGTACCCCGCCGGTATCCTCGCCGAGCACAAGCAGGTGCGCACCGCCGCCGGCCTGTTCGACGTCTCGCATATGGGCCAGGCCTTCATCACGGGCCCCGATCACGCGACGACGGCCGCGGCTCTCGAATCCCTGACGCCCAGCGATTTCACTGGCCTGGCTCTCGGCCGCATGCGCTACACGCTGCTCCTCAACGATGCCGGTGGCATCGTTGACGACCTGATGGTCACCCGATCAATCTCGCCCGATGACGACGGCACGCTGGGCCTCGTCGTCAACGCCGACCGCAAAGCCATCGACTACGACTATCTCCGTGCGCGCCTGCCGTCCGGCATCCGTCTCAGCGTCGCCGACGATCGCGCACTGCTCGCCCTGCAAGGCCCGCAAGCCGCCGCGGTTCTGGCGCGCCATTGCGCCGGAGCCTTCGACCTTGCCTTCATGGCGGCAACTCCCGCGACTTTCGACGGTGTCGAATGCAACGTATCGCGCTCCGGCTACACCGGTGAGGATGGCTTCGAGATCTCTGTGGGGGCCGACAACGTCGAGCGCGTTGCCCGGGCGCTCCTTGCCGAGCCCGAGGTGATGCCCATCGGCCTCGGCGCCCGCGACTCGCTTCGCCTTGAGGCGGGCCTCTGCCTCTATGGCCACGACATCGATGAGGCGACATCGCCGGTCGAGGCCGATCTCGGTTTTGCCCTCGCCAGGCGTCGCCGCGCCGAGGGCGGGTTCCCCGGCTACGCTCGGATTGCCGCCGAGCTGGCCGTCGCTCCCGCCCGCCTTCGCGTCGGCATCACTCCCGAGGGCAAGGCCCCGGCACGCGACGGCACGCCCATCGCGGACCTCTCCGGCCGCCAGATCGGCGTCATCACCTCCGGCGGCGGCGGCGCCACCATCGGCGGCCCCATCGCCATGGGCTATGTCGAGACCGCCTTCTCGGTTCCGGGCACAAAACTCGCACTCAGCGTTCGCGGCAAGCCAATGCCCGCCACAGTGACCGCGCTCCCCTTCGTCCCCCACCGCTATTTCCGAAAATCCGATTCCAAACGAGGTGCCTGAATGACCACCCGCTACACCCGCGATCACGAGTGGGCCCGCCTTGAGGGCGACCTCGCCGTGGTCGGCATCAGCAAATATGCGCAGGATCAGCTGGGCGACATCGTCTATGTCGAGCTGCCCGAGATCGGCAAGAAGCTCGACAAGGGCGCCGAGGCCGCGGTCGTCGAATCCGTCAAGGCGGCGAGCGAGGTCTTTGCTCCGATCGCCGGCGAGGTAGTCGAGGTGAACGGCGCGCTTGCCGACCAGCCCGGCAAGGTCAACGAGGACCCCGAAGGCGCCGGCTGGTTCGTCAAGCTGCGGCCCGTCAAGCGCGCCGATATCGAGGCGCTGATGGATGCCAAGGAATACGTGGCCTTCCTGGAGACCATTTGAGCCATGGCCGAGCAGCATCTTTACAAGGCTACGATCGAGTGGCGTCGCGACGAGGGCGACTTCTCCAAGGGCCGTTTCTCCCGCGGCCACCGCTGGCTGTTCGACGGCGGCATCGAGGTGCCGGCCTCCGCTTCGCCGGCCGTGGTGCCATTGCCGCTGTCGGTCGAGGCGGCGGTCGATCCGGAGGAAGCCCTGGTCGCCTCGCTCTCCTCCTGCCACATGCTGACCTTCATCGACCTCGCTCGCCGTGCCGGCTTTGTCGTCGACTCCTACGAGGACACCGCCGAAGGCATCATGGCGCGGCTTGAAGCTGGCCGCTGGTGGATATCGAAGGTCACGCTGAAGCCCCGTGTTGTGTTTTCCGGCGACAAGCGTCCCGACGAGATCGATCTCGGCGACCTCCACCACAAGGCCCACGACGCCTGCTTCATCTCCAATTCGGTGAAGACCGAGGTCGTCATCGACCCGATGCCGATCGGCTGAGCCGGAGAACAAGGATGCGCTACCACCCTCATTCCGATGCCGATCGCGCCGATATGCTCGCCCGCATCGGCGTGTCGTCCATCGATGCGCTCTTCGCCGACGTTCCCGCCGGCAAGCGTATCGCCGGTCTCCTCGACCTCCCCACAACGAAGAGCGAGATCGAGGTCGAGCGCCTTCTCGGCCGCATGGCGGGGAGGAACGTCGCCGCCGGCTCGGTGCCGTTCTTCGTCGGGGGAGGGGCCTACCGCCACCACGTCCCGGCGAGTGTCGATCACCTCATCCAGCGCTCCGAGTTCCTGACCTCCTACACGCCCTACCAGCCCGAGATCGCGCAGGGCACGCTCCAGTATCTCTTCGAGTTCCAGACCCAGGTCGCCAACCTCACCGCCATGGAGGTCGCCAACGCCTCCATGTATGACGGCTCGACCGCCACCGCCGAGGCGGTGCTGATGGCCCATCGCGTGACCAGGCGGCGGAAAGCGGTGCTTTCCGGCGGGCTTCACCCGCAGTACCGCGCCGTCGTCGAAACCATCTCGAAGACGGCCGGCGACAAGGTCTCGGCGCTGTCGCCCGACCCAAACGGGAGCGAGGCGATCCTCTCCGCCATCGACGACCAGACCTCCTGCGTCGTGGTGCAGTCGCCGTCGTTCTACGGCCACCTGATCGACCTCGCCCCGATCGCCGAGAAGGCGCATGCCCACGGCGCCCTGCTGGTCGCCGTCTTCACCGAGGCAGTCGCCTTCGGCGCGATCGAGCCGCCGGGTGCCCAGGGCGCCGACATCGTCGTCGGCGAGGGCCAGTCGATCGGCAATCCGCTGACCTTCGGCGGCCCCTATGTCGGCCTCTTCGCCACGCGCCAGAAATTCGTCCGCCAGATGCCCGGCCGCCTGTGCGGCGAGACCGTCGACGCCGAGGGCCGGCGCGGCTTCGTCCTCACCCTGTCCACCCGCGAGCAGCACATTCGCCGCGACAAGGCGACCTCGAACATCTGCACCAACAGCGGCCTCTGCTGCCTCGCCTTCACTATCCACATGACACTCCTCGGCGAGACCGGCCTCCGCCGCCTCGCGGCCCTCAACCACGCCAACGCAGTCAGGCTCGCTGAATCGCTTTCGCAGGTTCCCGGCGTAACCGTCTTGAACGACTCATTCTTCAACGAGTTCACCATCCGCGTCCCTGGCGACGCCGCCGGCATCGTCGAGGCGCTGGCGGGCGAGGGGATCCTTGCCGGCATCCCGGTCTCACGCCTCGAACCCGGCCGCCCCGACCTCGCCGATCTCATCGTCGTCGCCTCGACCGAGATCAACACCGAAGAAGACCGCGCCGCCTATGCCGACGCACTCCGGAAGGTCCTCTGATGCTGACCGAAGGCCGCCCCACCGCTCCCGCGCCCGCCGCCAACGCCGCGCCGGACCACACCTTTACCGCCAATCGCGGCCTCCAGATCGAGGAGCCGCTCCTCTTCGAGATCGGCCGCGCCGAGACCACCGGCGTCGATCTTCCGGAGCCGCCAACAACAAAATCCCGCCTCGGCGCCCACGCACGAACAGCCGCCATCGATCTGCCCGGCCTCTCCGAGCCGGAGACGATGCGCCACTACGTCCGCCTCAGCCAGAAGAACTACGCCATCGACAGCGGTATCTATCCGCTCGGCTCCTGCACCATGAAGCACAACCCGCGCCTCAACGAGAAAATGGCGCGGCTGCCGGGGCTCGGCGATATCCATCCGCTCCAGCCCCTCTCCACCGTCACCGGCGCCATCGACCTCATCGCCGAGCTTGGCCGCTGGCTGATCGAGATGACCGGCATGGCGGCGGTCGCGATGAGCCCGAAGGCCGGCGCGCATGGCGAATTCTGCGGCATGATGGCGATCAAGGCGGCGCTTGAGGCCCGCGGCGAAAAGCGCTCGACCGTCCTCGTTCCGCATTCGGCGCACGGCACGAACCCGGCGACCGCCGCCCTCATCGGCTACAACGTCGTCGATGTGCCCGCCGGTCCGGACGGCACGGTCCATCCCGACGCGGTCAAGGCGCTCCTCAACGAGGACGTCGCCGCGATCATGCTCACCAACCCCAACACCTGCGGCCTCTTCGAGCGCGACATCGTCGCCATCGCCGATGCCGTCCACGCTGCCGGCGCGTATTTCTACGCCGACGGTGCCAACTTCAACGCCATCGTCGGCAAGGTGAAACCCGGCGACCTCGGCGTCGACGCCATGCACATCAACCTCCACAAGACCTTCTCGACGCCGCATGGCGGCGGCGGCCCCGGCGCCGGTCCGGTGGTCCTCTCGGCCGTGCTCGCGCCTTTCGCGCCGCTCCCTTTCATCCGCATGGAAGGCGATCGCGCGCAACTCATCGAGAACGCGGCCGGATGCGCCGGGGACGAGCGACCCTTCGGCCGCCTCACCGCCTTCCACGGCCAGATGGGCATGTTCGTCCGCGCCATGAGCTACATGCTCGCCCACGGCGCCGACGGGCTCCGCCAGGCCTCCGAGGACGCAGTCCTCAATGCCAACTACATCCGCGCCGGCCTCCGCGATCTGATGAGCCAGCCCTTCGGCGACAAGCCCTGTATGCACGAGGTGCTGTTCGACGACCATTTCCTCGAAGGCACGGGCGTCACCACCCTCGATTTCGCCAAGGCGATGATCGACGAGGGGTTCCACCCGATGACCATGTATTTCCCGCTGGTCGTCCACGGCGCGCTGCTCATCGAGCCGACCGAATCCGAATCGAAGGCTTCGCTCGATCTCTTCATCGCCACGCTTCGCGACCTTGTCATGCGGGCGAAGCGCGGCGAGGCCGACCGCTTCCACCAGGCCCCGATGCTCGCCCCGCGCCGCCGCCTCGACGAGACCCGCGCCGCGCGCTCGCCGAAGCTCAAATGGGAAAAGCCGCAACCCTTCAGCGCAGCGGCGGAGTAGGTCGCTTCGCTATCTTCTCTCGGTTATTTCGGCGCGCCGAGCGCGACAAGCAGGGCCATCGACTTTTGGGCGGCGCTGCCGCCCGCCCGCTCGTAGGGAGTCTTGCCGGATCTGTCCACCGGGCTGAGTTGCGCGCCGCTGGCTACCAGCAATGCAATCATGTCAAGCTTGCCCATGCAGGCGGCATAGTGCAGGGCGGATGCCCCGTTGTTTGCGTTTCGGGCGTTGACGTCGACACCGTGGGCGACGAGCAGTTTGGCCAAAGTGACGTTTCCAACACTTGCGGCATAGTGGAGGACGTTGTCGCCCCAGGTCCGATCGATCGCGGCAGGATCGGCGCCGCGCGAAAGCAACCCCTCGCCGATGTCGACGCCGCCCCCGAACTCCGCCGCAACGATGAGCGGCGTCCGGCCCTGGCCATCGCGCGCATCGACTTGCGCCCCGCGGTCGAGCAGGAACGCAGCAATCGCCGGCCGGTCGTTCATCACGGCTGTGTGCAGCGGGTGACCCCTGCTCGGCTCGCCTTCTGCTTCGATGTCCGCACCTGCATCGATCAGCACATCGGCGATGGCGATGTAGCCGCGCGCCGCTGCCATGTGCAAAGCGCTCTGCGACCCATCCGACTGGTTCGGGTCGGCGTGGCCGCGTAGCAGTTCCCGCACTCGCCTGAGGTCGCCGGCACTCACTGCGTCGAACAGCGTGTCAGGACGCGCACCAAGCTCGCGCAGCACAGCCACGGCCTGTGTGCGCCCACGCCGCCCGGCATATTGCAGTGGCGTCAGCCCCATGCCATCGGTTGCGTTGATACTCGCGCCATTCTCGACGAGGAAGGCGATCATCTTGCCGTGGTTGTAGAGCGCTGCGTAGTGCAGCGGCGTCTCGCCGAGATTGGCACCGATGTCGACCCTCGCTCCCTGCGCAATCAACAGTTGCACCACTTCAATGCGCCCGGCCAGCGCTGCGAAATGGAGCGGCGTATCGCCATAGGCCCGGTCATGGGCGCGCGGGTCGGCGCCCTCCGCCAGCAGCGTCGCCGCAACATTGGCGTTGCCGAAAGCAGCCGCAACCATAAGCGGGGTACGTCCCTCGTGATCGCGCACGTCGACCGCAACGCCGCCGACGATCAGACGAATCGCGGCCGGCACGTCGTCATTGAGCGCCGCCGCATGCAGCGGGAAGGTCTGGATCGGTTGTTCCTTGCCATAACGTGGGAAAAGTCCCGGAGAAACGGTCGCGACCACGGTCCCGATGCTCGCCAGGTCAAGGGCCGCACGATCGATGCCGGTAACGTCGATCACGCCCGCATTCATGGACTGCAGGCGCGTCTGCCCGCTTTCGGCGGCGACGACAGTCCCCATGTCGCTTGCGGCGACGAGAAGAAGCAGCATAGTGGCGAGGATTCCGGAGACGAAGACTTTGGCCATGGCGAGGACCCCCGACTGACACTCCGAACATCGCTAAGTCTAGCCTAGGTTGGCCCGAAGCGCGACGGTAGTAAGTGACCGCTCATGCGCCGCGTCCCAGGCCGTCGAGCGTCTGGCAGAAGGGAGCGCAGCAATATGGGCCGTGATCGTGTTGCGCCGGCCGTCGCCGCCGTCTTCGCCCGATACCCGAAGCCAGTCAGACAGACGCTCGCCGCCCTCCGCGACCTCATTTTCGCAACGGCCGCGAAGACCGAAGGCGTCGGCCTGCTGGAGGAAGCCCTCAAATGGGGCCAGCCGAGCTACCTCACCCCGGCGACCCGCAGCGGCACCACCATCCGGATCGACGTCGTGAAATCCGATCCGTCCGAGGTTGCGCTCTACGTCAACTGTCAGACCGATCTCGTCGCCATTTGGCGCAGCCTCTATCCCGACCTCGCGTACGAGAAAGACCGCGCCATCCGCCTGCCGGTCGGCGATCCCCTTCCGGTCACCGCTCTCCGCCACTGCATCGCTCTCGCGCTCACCTATCACACCCGAAAGAAGGCGCGGCACCCCGCCTGACAGGCCGCCGCACGCTGTATCGGCGACAATAAGAGCAACCGTGCGACATCCAGGCAGTGCCTTGCGAGGCCTCGGTCTCGCCGGCACCGGCCGTTATGCGAAGAGCGTCTCGCTCAGGAATCCGCGCAGCTTCTTTTGTTTCAGGAGGCCGAAAGCCACGTTGTGGTCGGCGACGCCTTCCACAGGCACCAAAAGCGCCTTGCCGGCCTTGGCGAATGCCTTTGCAGCGGCGCGGTCGGCCGGGTATTGCGCTCCGAAAGCACAAAACATCCGCGTGCCGGCGGTGTCGGCCTTCTTCAAGCCTTTGAGTTCATCGAGGCCGACGGCGAACGTGTCGCCGGCGCTGGTCCCGTCGTTGGGCATGCGCCCGCTCAGGCAAACCGCATTGGCCGCCTTCGCGATGAGGCCGGCGCGAAGCGCGGCAAATCCGCCGGCGCTCCCGCCGAGGCAAAGAATCCGCCGGTAACCTTGCAGGTTCATGTCCGCGCCGAGCCTGGCGAGAACCTCAGCCAGGTTTGCCCCGTACCCTGGAATGCCGCCGGAGAAGAATCTCAAGAGCGGATCCTGGAGCAGCACCAGGTCGACGGCGCTGTCCGACATGTATTGCAGCCAAACCGCTAGCGGCAGGAAAAGGCGGCCTCTCTTGCCGGAGAACGCGATGACGAGATCCTTGTCGCTCCGCTCTGAATGGGCGCCGATGTAAGCCCGGATGTATTCGTTGATTTGCTTGCGGTGGTATTGCTGGAGCTTCGTCGGCTCCGCGAACATGGATTCCCAGCCCGATGCGAGCCAGGCTTGGGCCTCGGGCGGAAGAATATTGCGCTCGTTCCAGAGCTCGGCGAATTCAGACGGCGTCGCGGTGCAGTCGAACGTGATCGCCAACTGGTAGAATTCGGCCGGCGTGCGGCATCGCATGAAGCTCGCCGCCAGCGGGCTCATCTTGCCGCTCCGCCAAGGCGCAGGCTGAGATGCTCGGCCAGCGCGTTCAGACTCGGATGGATTTCGAGATCGCCCGTAGTCACCGCAAGCCCCGTACGCAGCTCGATGAAGATGCAAATCTCCATGCGCGCCAGGCTGTCGGCCTCAAGCGCCGCGAAGGTGAGGTCCTCGTCGGGGGTTTCCAGGCGACGACGAATTTCCGGGTCTCCAGTCGTCGGGATCGTGCTGGCGTAGACCGCCTCGACCAGGATCAGGCGCTTGGCAAGGAAATCGGGCGTCATGGCGAGCGATGTCCCTGTGGATCATGAATTGGTCGAGACGAGAATCTGCAGTTCGCGGTAGTCGATCTTGCCGGCGGCGTTGCGCGGCAACCGGTCGAGCCTCAAGATCCTCCTCGGCGCCCGGATGCCAAGGCGATCACGGCAGTATTTGAGCAACGCCGCGACATCCATCCCTGAATCCGCCGCAACCGCCAGCAAGGGAACGTCACCATGGACGGCCGATCTTAGCGGAAAAGCCACGCAGTCGATCACCCCTGGAAACGCCTCGGCGACCGCCTGAATTTCCGCTGGTGAAACCTTGACGCCGGAGAGGTTCATGATGTCGTCGGCGCGTCCATCGAGAAAGAGCAGGCCGTCGGACGTCAGTCTGCCCACGTCACCCGGATAGAACCACCCGTTCCTGAACATTTTGGCGGTGAGGGCGTCGTCGTCGAAATAGCCGTCGACCATGCCCGGAGTACGAATACGGAAAGTGCCGGTCTCCCCCGGCGCCAGCTGCCGCCCGTCGTCATCCAGCACCTCGACAGAGATCCCCGCTTGCGGCCGACCCAGCCATCCGGGGCCTTCCTGCTCCGCTTCGGGTCCCGCCCATGCAATCAACCCGCATTCCGTTGCGCCGTAGATCACCTCGAAATTCGGCGTCACCGTCTCGCGGATCGCTTCCCGCAGGGTCTGCCCTATCAAAGAACCGAAGAGCCTCATCCTGACATGCGGCAGGAGTGGTCCGGTTGAATTGTTTCGCGCTTCATCGACCAGCCCCCTTGCCTGCGCGGACGAAAGGGAGGCAACGGTCACGCCATGCCGGCTGAATGCCTCGACCAGCGAGACCTTCACGCGATCCCACAGGACGGTCGCATGACCGAGACAAAGCATTTGCAGATGCTGGCGCTGCCCGGCGTAGAATTGAACCGAGATGGGACAGCAGAGTGTCTGCGGGCTCTGCGGCCAGTTTGCAGCGAGCGTCTGGTTGTAGAGCTGCCGCTGCGTCAGCGGAACGATCTTCGCCCGCCCGGTGGAGCCCGAACTAGTTGCCAGCAAGGCAACGCTCTCGTTTTCCACGGAGGGGAGGGACGTGCGGTCGAGGCCTGCATCGGCGAAAACCCGATCAAAGTCGGGGACAAGCAAACTGACCTGGTCCGGCGCATCTGAAGATTGATCCGCAACGACGCAGGATAGCCGGCAGCGCGCCGCCAGTTCCGCCCGGACCGGTCTCGGATCGTGCGTTGCCAGGATGACATGCGCACACCCGATCCGCATCAGCGCCAGCGCGGCGATGAGATGGTGGCATGCATTGCGAAGGGTCAGGCCGACCCGGTCGCCGGGCACAATCCCGCTTTGCAGCATCGCGCCGGCAAGGCGGTGAACCGATCTGTCCAGTTGCGCGTATGAAACGGCCGCGTCGTTGTCGAACAACGCGATCCGGTCAGGGCCGCGCAACGTCGCGCGTCGCAACTGCTCAGTGAACATTTGGGCGCAATCGGAGCCAGCAGGCAGGTGAAAGTCGGGAGGCAGTTTGCGGCGGATATAACGAAAGAAAACCCTTGGCGAACCTATAACAGACGCAGGCGCTTTCCGAGTGCTTTCGGCGGCCAATCGCCGAAGGGCAGCCACCGCGGAAGCGCCGGGCGCGCCAGCCACACGGGCATCACCATCCAGATCGCGGTCAGCGCTTCACAGCTTCGGACCAGCCAAGCCGATCGGCTGGTCGCCGCCGTCCGCTCACTCCTCCACACCGCTCCAAGCGACAAATGCCTCCGCCACCGCCGGCAGGTCGCTGAGCCGGTTGATCACGGTTTCGGCGCCCGCCTCGGTCAGCAGGTCGGCATGGCCCGGCCAGGTGTGGGCGCCGCCGGTGAAGCCGACCACCCGCACGCCCGCCGCCTTGGCGGCGCGCACGCCGAAGATTGAATCCTCCACGACCAGCGCCTCGCGCGGATCGACGCCGAACTCCTTGACGGCGTAGCGGTAGACGTTGGGGTCAGGCTTTGGCTGCTTGTCGCCGACCGACCGTGCCGAAAAGATGTATGGCCGGAACCGGTCGTAGAGCTTGGTGTGGGTCAACATCATCTTCAGGCGCGCATCGGTCGAGTTTGAGCCGATGCAGCGCGGCCCGTCGATGCGCTCCAGCATCTCCTCGACGCCGGCCACGGCTCGCAGCTCGCTCGCCAGCAGCTCGTCGAGTTCGGCGCGCTGCTCGTCATGAAATGTCGGCGGCAGCGGCCGGCCGATTTCTTCCTCGACGATGCGCATGAAATCCTCCGCCGTCAGTCCGGCGAAACGCTGGATCATTTCCTCCGGCGTGATCGGATAGCCGGCCTTGGTCAGCAACTCGGCGTCCACCCGGGCCGCCAGGATCTCGGAGTCGACCAGCACACCGTCGCAATCGAAGATGAAGAGCATTTCAACGAAACCTGTTCTTGGACCGCCTTGCGAGGCGCGACTCTTTCCCCGAACGGGGAGGGATGGGAGGAGTCAACGGCCGGCAAGATCGCACCGCCGCTGACAAAGACCGCCCTCTCTATCTGCCGCCGGTTGCGAAAGGAAGGGCGGCGGCGCATGGCCGCTTCCCGCCGCCTGCAGGTCGTACACTATCGCTTAACCATGTCGCCTAACCCGAAATTCACCCTGTCCCGCCAAGGTTCGCATGAGGTTCCGCGGCGGGCGGGACCATGTTTGCCGTGTCGGGGTTTTGTTCATGGGTCAGGTGCGTGCGGTCGAAAGTCCGGCATTTCTGGACACGATTCTGAAGGGAGATTGCGTCGCCGAGATTGGCAGGCTCCCCTCCGCTTCCGTCGATCTCGTTTTCGCCGACCCGCCCTACAACCTCCAGCTCGAGGGCAGCCTCACGAGGCCCGATCAGTCGAAAGTCGATGCGGTCGACGACGACTGGGACAAGTTCTCCAGCTTCGCCGCCTATGACGATTTCACCCGCGCCTGGCTGCTCGCCTGCCGGCGCGTCCTCAAGCCGAACGGCGCC
>JBDTLN010000023.1:0-11266 GCA_039934795.1 Bauldia sp.
ACACCTGGTGGGTGGTCGACTACAACCGCCAGAGTCTCGACGCGGTCGTGCGCGAGGGGCTGTGGTCGCGTTTTGAATCGATGTTCCGGAATTTCGGCTGGGACGTGGTCATCCTCAAATATGGCTCGCTTCAGGAAGCGGCCTTCGCCGAGCCTGGCGGCGAGAAACTGCGCGCCTGGATAGACCGCTGCCCCAACCAACTCTATGCGGCACTGACCTTCCAGGGTGGCGGCGCATGGCGGAAGCGTCTCCTCGACGATCTCGGCGACCAGGGCGCGGTGACAGCCCTGATCGACCGCCGGTCGGACGAAGAACTGGCGCGCCTGATGGGCAATCTCGGCGGCCACGACCTCTCCGCCCTCGTCTCGGCCTTCGAGGCGGCGAGCAAACATGACCGGCCGGTCTGCTTCATCGCCTACACCATCAAGGGCTTCGGCCTGCCCTTCGCCGGGCACAAGGACAACCACTCCGGGCTGATGACCACGGCGCAGATGGGCGCATTCCGCCAGATCATGGCGGTCGGCGACGGCCGGGAGTGGGAGCCGTTCGAAGGTCTCACCCTTCCGCCGGCGGAACTTCAGGCGTTCCTCGCCGCGGTGCCGTTCAATGCGCAGGGGTCGCGGCGCCTGTCCGCGCCGGCGATCGCGGTGCCGGAGCAACTGAACCGCGAATTCCCGGCCGAGACATCGACGCAGTTCGGCTTCGGCAAGATCCTCGACGAGATCGCGCGGGCGGGCGGGCCGCTGGCCGACGCGATCGTCACCACCTCGCCCGACGTCACCGTCTCCACCAATCTCGGTCCGTGGGTCAACCGGCGCGGGCTGTTCGCGCGCGAGACGATGCTCGACACGTTCCGCGAGGAGCGCATCGCGTCCACCCAGAAATGGGAGTTCGGGCCGAAGGGCCAGCACATCGAGCTCGGCATTGCCGAGATGAACCTCTTCCTGATGCTTTCCGCCCTCGGCCTGTCGGAATCGCTCTTCGGCAAGCGGCTCCTGCCGATCGGCACCCTCTATGATCCGTTCATCCAGCGCGGCCTCGATGCGCTCAACTACGCCTGCTATCAGGAGGCCCGCTTCCTGCTCGTGGCGACCCCGTCGGGCGTGACGCTGGCGCCGGAGGGCGGCGCCCACCAGTCCATCGCCACGCCGCTCATCGGCATGGCGCAGGACGGCCTTGCCGCCTTCGAGCCGGCTTTCGTCGACGAACTGTCGGTGATCATGCGCTGGTCATTCGACTACATCCAGCGCGACGGCGAGGGCCAGCCGTCTGAGCGCACATGGCTCCGCGACGAGACGGGCGGCTCGGTTTATCTCCGGCTCTCGACCCGGCCGGCCGAGCAGATCAAGCGCGAGATGACCCCTGCCCTCGCCGAGGACATCGTCGACGGCGCCTATTGGCTGCGGAAGCCCGGCCCCAACGCCGAGATCGTGGTCGCCTATATCGGTGCCGTTGCGCCCGAGGCCATCGAGGCAATCGGCCTCATGGCGGAGGACCGGCGCGACATCGGCCTCCTCGCCGTCACGTCGGCCGACCGCCTGAACGCCGGCTGGACCGCGGCGAGCCGGGCGCGCGAACGCGGCATCAGCGGAGCGCGGAGCCACATCGAACGGCTGCTCGCCGATGTACCGCCGGGCGCCGCCCTGATCACGGTTCTTGACGGCCATCCGGCGACCCTCGCCTGGCTCGGCTCGGTCATCGGCCATCGCACGCGCGCCCTCGGCGTCGAGCACTTTG
The DNA here is from genome assembly GCA_039934795.1 of Bauldia sp. GTDB lineage: Bacteria > Pseudomonadota > Alphaproteobacteria > Rhizobiales > Kaistiaceae > CAMCWB01. The sequence continues at coordinate 1,738 of JBDTLN010000023.1, forward strand.
GCCAGACCGGGACCATCGCCGAGCTCTACCGCCACTACGGCATCGACGCCCAGGCAATCATCGCCGCCGCCGAATCCATCGCCCCCGGCCGCCCGATCCGGTATTTGCGGGCGATCGGTTGACACTTCGGCAGACGGCCTCGGCATGCATAGACGGCCTATATCAAAACTGATATAACGACCATGAAACCAGTTTCGTTTCTTGGCAACTCCCTGGAGGTAGTCCGTTCGTTCCCCGCCGGTGCGCGTCGGGCGATTGGCTTCCAGATCGAGCGGGTTCAGCGTGGTCTCGACCCTGACGATTGGAAACCGATGAAGACCGTCGGGCCGAGTGTCAGAGAGATTCGCGTTCGGGATACGCGCGGAGCCTACCGTTTGATCTACGTCGCGACCTTTTCCGATGCAGTCTACGTGCTTCACTCTTTCCAAAAGAAGTCGCAGGCAACTACCAAGCGCGACCTCGATCTCGCCGGGGTTCGATTCAGAGAGTTGATGCGGAGCAATCGATCATGAAGCAGCGGCGTTTTACCAGCGTCTGGGATGCCATCGAAGGTTCGTCCGCGGAGGCGGCGAACATGAAGGCGCGTTCCGCGGTGATGGCCGCAATCCGGGGTGTGATCGACGACTGGGATGTCACCCAAGCCGAAGCCGCCAAGAAACTTGGCATTACTCAGCCGAGGCTGAACGATCTCGTCCGCGGAAGGATCGACAAATTCAGCCTTGATGCCTTGATGAACCTTGCCACCGACGCCGGACTCTCGGTCAGGGTTCAGGTCAATCGTTCCGCCGCCTGAGGCTGATCAGTCGCGTTTCGGCTTCTTCACTTCGCCCAGCACCTCGTCGGTGTCGGCGCCATAGGCGCGGCCGGCGTGGCGGATTTCGCCGGGCGTCTTCGACATGCGCGCGACGACGTTCTGCATCTTGATACCGTCGACTTCGGCGATGGTGCCGCGCGCCTTGAAATGCTCGTCGGCGAAGATGTCGCGCATGTTCTTGACGGGCGCGATGGCGGCGTCGACGCGGCGGAATTCACGCAGCACTTCCTCGGACGGCCGCGCCGCCACCCAGGCGGCGACCAGCGCCTCCAGCGCCTCCCGGTTCCTTGCGCGGTTCTGGAAGGTGGCGAACCGCTCGTCGCCGGCGAGCCCGATCAGCGCCAGCACGCGCGCCGCGACGCTGTCCGCGGAACTTGAGATCGCGACCCAGATACCGTCGGAGCAACGGTAGGTCCCGCGCGGCACGGTGTAGGGGATGCCCGAGCCCATGCGCGGCTGCAGGTAGCCGAGATGGGCATAGGCAGAGACCAGCGGCCCCATGATCTGGAACATTGAGTCCAGAAGATTGACGTCGACCACCTGCCCTTCGCCGGTCTTCTCGGCATGGCGGAGGGCGGCCAGCGCGGCAAAGGCGCCGACGATCGCGGTCACTTCGTCGGTCACCGCCACCGGCGGCAGCAGGGGCGGCCCGGCGGGCTCGCCAAGGAGGTCGGAGAAGCCGCTGAGGGCTTCGGCGATGGTGGCGAAACCGGGATGAAGCGCATATGGCCCATCCTGGCCGAACCCGCTGATGCGAAGGATCACAAGCTTCGAGTTTCGCTGCAACAGCACCTCGGCCGTAAAGCCGAGGGCGTCGAGCTTGCCGGGCCGCATGTTCTCAATCAGCAAGTCGGCATCGGCAAGCAGCGCCGCCAGGCCCTCGCGTCCGGCATCGCTCTTCAGGTCGAGGGCGACCGTCCGCTTGTTGCGATTGACCAGCTTCCAGAAATAGGAATCCGTCTCGCCCGGTCCGGTCCAGCCCATGCGCCGGGCCGGATCGCCGCCCGGGGCCTCGACCTTGATCACGTCGGCGCCGAAATCGGCGAGGTATTTGCCTGCTCCGGGCCCGGCAATCACGGTCGCCAACTCGACGACACGGACGCCGGCAAGCGGCCCCTTCCGTTCCTCCGTCATCAGACCGCACCCGCCGGGCGGCAAGGCAACAAAACCGAGCGCGTGAATGTGCAGACCTTCAGGTCATCCTGGTTGAGGCCGTCGGTGCGCACCGTGAGGACGCCTTGTTCGGGTCGCGACTGCGACCGCCGGACGGTCAGCACTTCGCTGGCGCCATAGAGCGTGTCGCCGTGAAACATCGGGGCAAGGTGCTTCAGTTCGCTGACCCCGAGATTGGCGATCGCCCTCCCGGAGATGTCGGGCACGCTCATGCCGAGGAGCAGCGAATAGACGAAGGTACCGACGACGATGTTGCGGCCGAACTCGGTCCCGGCGGCATATTTCCGGTCGATGTGAATCGGGCTGCCGGCCATCGTCAGCATGCAGAACATATGATCTTCGGCTTCGGTGATGGTTTTGCCCGGCCAGTGACGAAAGACATCGCCGGGCTCGTATTCCTCGATATAGCCGCCAAAGCGGCGCTCGCGTGCGTCGAAAAAACGCCCCATCTCTGGCCTGCCGCTGGTGGGGTTCGGGGCGCGGAACATAGGTTGAGGCAGGGAACTTGTCAATCGTTTGACTTGCAGCCAGATCAATCGGTTGACCCGGCGGCGAGGCGTGCTTATCGTGCTCGCACCCGTCCGCCAGAATCCCCGGAGACAAGGGAAGCCCGGAGACAAGGGAAGAATGTCGGCCACATCGACTATCACAGACGTCAGCGTGGCGACAATCCAGGGGCAATTGCCAGCGCCGGTCATCTTCGGCGACTGGATCATGAAGCAACGCGAGTTTGCCGTAGTCCGGGTGCGAACCAGTTCCGGCCACGAAGGCTGGGCCTTCACCCTCACCCGCGACGGCGCCGTTGCCGAGCAGATCCGCAAGACTATCGCGCCGGTGTACGCCGGCAGCGCCATCGCGGATCGTGCCAGGACCTGGCGCACCGCGTGGCGACGGAGCCTCGCCTCGCATTGCGGCGGCGTCGGCCTCCGCGCTCTTTCCATCGTCGACCTCGCGGTGTGGGATGTCGCCGCCAAACTGGCCGAACGCTCCATCGCCGAGTTCGTCGGTGGCACCAACCAGCAGATGCCGGCAACCGCGATCATCGGCTATCCGCCGGCATCAATGGGACCGGACGAGGTCGAGAAGCAGGTCGCCGGGCTCTATGCCGCCGGCTGGCGCCGCTTCAAGGCGCCGATCGCGGCGACGCCTGAGATCTCGGCGGCGCGTCTCCGCGCGGCGCGAAAGGCCGCTCCCGATGCCTGGCTTGGCCTGGACGCCGCCTGGATTTTCAACGACGTGGCAAAGGCGGTCGCCTTCGCCAGGAGCATCGGCGACGTCAATCTCGGCTGGTATGAGGACATCTTCCCGCCGGGCGATGCGGTGCAGTTGGCCGAACTTCGCCGGCAGGTCGATATTCCCATTGCCATGGGCGACGAACAGGGCGGCGCCTATTACCCGCAGGCCCTGATCATGGCTAAGGCGGTGGATGTCGTCCGCATCGACCTTACCTGCATGGGCGGCATCACCGGCGCCCGACGGATCGTCGACGAGTGCCTCGCCGCCGAGGTCGCCTTCTCGGCCCACATGTTCGCCCATGTCCACAGCCAGGTATTCAGCGGCTGGGGTTTTCCCGACGTGCCCATCGAATGGGGCGTACCGTGGACCGGCGTCGACCCCTACGCCGACAGCCTCGCCCAGCCGACGATCGTGCCGGGCGGCCGGATGCAACCGCTCTCGACGGGACCCGGCTTCGGCGAAATGCTGAACCACGACTGGGCGTTGAGCCAGCCGCACGACGATCCCGACCATATTCTCGCAGGCTGAGCCCGAGGACATGCGGACATGACCGACGAACCCTCCGTCCCGGCCGGTTATGCGGCGAACCTCTTCGACCTCAAGGGACGCGTCGCCGTCGTCACCGGAGCGGGCAGCGGGCTCGGTGCGGCGATGGCGATGGGCTTCGCGCAGGTGGGTGTCACGGTCGTCGTCGCCGACATCAACGAGACGGGCGCGGCAGCAACGCTTGCCACGATCAACGACCAGGGCGGACAGGCGATTGCCGTGGTGCTCGACGTGACCAGGCGCGATGCGTGCTTCGCTCTCGCCGAGCAGGTCAAGCGCGACCATGGGCACATCGACATTCTCGTCAACAGCGCCGGTTCGGCCTTCCGCTCGTCGGCCGAAGACTTCCCCGAGGACAAGTTCAACTTCATCCTCGACCTCAATCTCAAGGGCACCTACTTCTGCTGTCAGGCCTTCGGCGGCGTCATGCTCGGCCAGGGCAAGGGCAGCATCATCAACATTGCCTCGATCGGGTCCTTCGTCGCCTATCCCTGGGCAAGTGCCTACCTTGCCTCAAAGGGTGGTGTGCTCCAGGTGACCAAGGCGCTTGCCCTCGAATGGCGGGACCGTGGCGTCCGGGTCAACGGCATCGGCCCGACCTTGATGGATTCGCCGCTCGTGCGCGCCGCCGCGCAGACGACCTCGATCACCGCCGATTTCATCAAGGCGCGGATGCTGCGGCCGCGCCTCGGCCAGCCGCGCGAGCTTGTCGGCACCGCCATCTTCCTTGCCAGCGACGCCTCGGACCTGGTCACCGGCCACGTCGTCATGTGCGACGACGGCTACCTGACCGCCTGAGGAGATCGCCCATGGCCAGGATCACCCGAGCGCACCACACCGGTTTCACGGTCCGCTCCCTCGATCGCTCGATTGCCTTCTATCGCGACCTTCTCGGTTTCGAGATCGTGTTCCAGTGGAATCCGCAGGCGCCCTATATCGGCGAACTGCTCGGCTCGCCCAATGTCGACCTGCATTCGGCGATCCTCCGCCTGCCGAACTCCGACGTCTTCCTCGAGCTTCTCGAATACCGCAACACGCCCCAGACGGGGGTCGACATGCACAACGGCAATATCGGCAACGCTCACATCGCCTTCAATGTCGATGAACTGGAGCCGCTCTACCAGCGCCTCAAGGCGGCGGGCGTGGCCAGCGTATCGGAGCCGATTACCCCCACCATCGGGCCGAACAAGGGCGGCCGGGCGGTCTACATGATCGACCCCGACGGCTTCCGCATCGAACTCATCCAGACACCGCGCTCGTTCGAGGACTACGGACTTGAGGCCGCCGCCTCCCCGGCTGGCGAGGGCTAGCGGATGAGCGCGCGCATCGTCCGGCCGGCCCCCGAGAGGCTTGGCGCACGGCTGCCGCCGGACGCCGGGCGGAAAAGGAAGACCATCCGCGACGTGGCGGCGCTTGCCGGCGTCGATGCCAGCCTCGTTTCGCGGGTTCTCAACGATCATCCAAAAGCCAGCGCGTCGCCCGCCACCCGCGAGCGCATTCGCGATGCGGCGCGCACGCTCGGCTACCAGCCGAACGTCGTTGCCCGTGGCCTCCGCATGGCGCGGACATGGACATTGGGCCTGCTCCTCCCCAACCTCTCCAACCCGATGTACGCCGATATCGCCCGCGCCGCCGAACGACGGGCGCTCGATCGCGGCTTCGGCCTCATCTTCGGCACCAACGTGGACGGCGAGGAGGAAGCGACTTTCGCGCGCCTCCTCCAGCAGGGCCGTGTCGACGGTCTGCTTGCGGCAAGCGGAGCCCTTGGCGACGGCTCGCTGCGGCGCGTCGCCGACGCCGGCCACGGGCCGGTGGTGATGCTCAACCGGCGCGTCCGCGGTGTGCGGCCCTCGGTGACGCTGGACGATGCAGCGGGCGCGGCGCTGGCAACCGCCCACCTCGCCGGCCTTGGCCACCGCCATGTCGCCGGGATCTTCGGCGTCGGCACGATCGACACGATCCGTCGCCGCCGCGCCGGTTTCCTCGCCGCCGGCAAGGAAGCGGGGATCGCGACGACCGTCATTGAGGCCGCCGGTCTCGACGCCGCCGCCGGCCGCGAGGCGGCAGTCGGATTCTTCCGCGCACGCTCCGAGGCGACAGCGATCTTCGCTTCAACCTTCGCCATCGGCGTCGGCGCGCTCCGCGCCGCCCGCGAAGAGGGCGTGCGCATCCCGGATGACCTCTCGCTCATCGCGCTTCATGACAGCGAGCTCGCCGACTACCTCAGCCCGCCGATGACGACCGTCGGCCTGCCGGTCGGCGAGATGGCGCACCGGGCTGTCGATCTCCTCATCGACCTGATCGAGGGCGCGAGGCCATATAGCGTCGTTGTCGATTCTGCGCCGGTCCTGAAAGAGCGCGGCTCGACCGCGCCGCCGAAGGTTTCCGGCTGAAGCATCAACAGGAGGAAGACTTGGAATTTCTCGTCGAAATGGAAGTGAAATGGCCGCCGGACGGCGATCCGGCACGGCGCGCCGCGCTCGGCGAGGCCGAGCACAAGCGGACCGTGGAACTGGCCAAGGCCGGCTTGCTGAAACGGCTCTGGCGCGTGCCGGGTCGCATCGCCAATTTCGGACTCTGGGAGGCTCCCGACGCAACCGAGTTGCACAAGGCCATTGCGTCGCTGCCGCTTTTTCCGTGGATCGAGGCCAAGGTCCACCCGCTCGCCAAGCATCCCAACGACCCGCTATGACCGGCGGCATTCTTGCCGGCATGCGGGTCATCGAAGGCTCGGCCTTCGTCGCAGCCCCGCTCGGCGGCATGACGCTCGCCCAGCTCGGCGCCGACGTCATCCGCTTCGATCAGATCGGCGGCGGGCTCGACTATGGCCGCTGGCCCGTCACGACGGACGGCCGCAGTCTCTTCTGGGCCGGCCTCAACAAGGGCAAACGCTCTATCGAGATTGACCTCCGCTCGCCGCAAGGCCAGGAGCTGGCGTTGGCCCTCGTCGCGGCGCCGGGCAGGAACACGGGCATGTTCCTCACCAATTTTCCGGCGCGCGGCTGGCTCTCCTACGAGACGCTGAAGGCACGCCGCGCCGACCTCATCATGGTTGCCCTCAGCGGCAATCACGACGGTTCGAGCGAAGTCGACTACACCGTGAATCCGGCCACCGGTTTCCCGACGGCCATGGGGCCGCGCGGGTCGGCCGAGCCGGTCAACAGCCTCCTCCCCGCATGGGACCTTGCCGCCGGGAGCCTCGCCGCGGTCGGCGTGCTTGCCGCCGACCGGCACCGGAGCGCGACCGGCGAAGGATCGCTGGTCAGGCTCGCCCTCTCGGATGTCGCGTTCGCGGCCCTCGGCCATCTCGGCCGCATCGCCGGCACGCAGCTCGGCGTTTCCGGAGACGGCAAGGACGGCAACTATCTCTACGGCGCCTTCGGCCGCGATTTCGCCACGCGCGATGGACGGCGGGTCATGGTCGTCGGCCTTACCGATCGCCAATGGGCGGCCCTTAAGGACGCCACCGGCATCGGCGCTGCGATTTCCGCCCTCGCCGCCACCACCGGCCTTGATCTCGACAAGGAAGGCGCCCGCTACGAAGCCCGTGACCGGATCGCCGCGCTGCTCGAACCGTGGTTCGCGCCGCGCGACCTCGGCGAAGTGTCCAGCGCCTTCCACGGCACCGGTGTATCGTGGGGGCCCTATCGCACCTTCAGCCAGGCACTTGCCGAAGATCCGCGCATCTCGACCGCCAACCCCATGTTCGCGGAGATTCTCCAGCCGGGCATCGGCACGGTCCTGACGCCGGCGAGCCCGCTTGAGTTCAGCGCGGCTCCCCGGCTGCCGCCCCGGCCCGCCCCACTCCTTGGCGCCAACACCGACGAGATTCTCGCCGAGGTTCTCGGTCTTCCCGCCGCCGAGATTGGCCGGCTGCACGACAAGGGCGTCGTCGCCAGTTCCGGCTGAGCCTCAAGTCTTGCCGTAGCGTTTCAGCAATTCCTTGTCCGGCTCGTAGCGATAGCTGCGCGATGTCAGGCCGCCATCGACGGCGAGTGACTGGCCGGTAACGAACGCGGCCTCGTTTGAGAGGAGCCACGCCACCGCCGCCGCAATTTCCTCCGGCTGGCCGATGCGCTCCAGCGGGTGGATGATCGACATCTCGCGCTCCGCCATCGCCGGATCGGGGCTGTCGCGGATCACCTGCTTGACCAGCGGCGTCGCGATCGCGCCGGGGGCCACGGCATTGGCGCGAATGCCGACCGGCCCGTACTCGACCGCGATGTACCGGGTCAGCGCGTCGATGCCGGCCTTCGCCACGTCGTAGGCCGCCCACATGTTGAAGGCGGCACGGCCGTGCACTGACGAGATGTTGACGATGGCGCCGGCGCGGCGCTGCTTCACCCACCAGGCGATCGCTTCCGACGCGCCCCAGAAATGCGACATGAGGTTGACGGCGATGACGCGGTCGACCTCCGCCTGGTTTGGCTCGTGGAGGTTGCCCATCACCGCGATGCCGACATTGTTCACCCAGCCGCCAAGTGGCGCCAGCTCCTCGGCCTCCTCGCGGGCCTTGGCCAGCACTGCCCGATCCGACGCATCGCCGCTGACGACACCGTGACGCGCGCCGAGCTGCTCGCGGGCGATCGCCGCGGTCTCGGTGTTCATCTCGATGCCGACGGTCCGCCAGCCGTCGGCGGCGAGCCGCGTGATGATGGCCCGGCCAATGCCACTGCCGCAGCCGGTCACGACAACGCTCTGTTCGCTCATTGGGTCCTCCTCCCGATCAATCGTTTGAGGGTCAGGCTACCGACCGGCAATCCGGCCTGTCAAAAGGATTCCGGCGGCTTCTCCTACCGCGGTGGTGTTCCCGCCGGAGGCGCGATAGCATCCGCCGCCATGGATGAAGCGATCGTCGCCCGGCTGCGCGAAGTGGGGTTCTCGCTCTACGAGGCCCGCCTCTACCTGGCGCTGCTTCGCGGCGGCGCCCAGAACGGTAACGAGGTCGCCAAGCAGGCGAACGTGCCGTCGTCGAAGGTCTATACCGCCCTCGACAAGCTCGCCGCCGAGGGCATGGTCCAGTCCTTCAAGAGCGGCAGTTCGACCCGCTTCACCGCCATCCCGCCGGACGAACTCGTCGGCCGCCTCCGCAAGCATTTCAACACGCCGCTCGACTTTCTGTCGCACGAACTGCCGAAGGTCGCCGCGCCGGAGCCGCCGGAGCCGTTTCTGACCGTCACGGGCGTGACCGCCCTGCACGCCGCGGCGCGCGCCATCGTCGAGACGGCGCAAAAAGAAATTCACATTTCCTGCTGGGCCGAGGACATGCCGGCCCTCGGCGACGCCCTTGTCGCCAGCGAAGCGCGGGGCGTGCGCATTTTCGGCATGTTCTACGGCGAGGGCGCGCTGCCATCCGGCGTGTGGCTCCGTCATCACTATGTCGACATCGTCGCCGGACGCGTCGGCGGGCGTCTCCTCGCCCTCGTCGCCGACGGCCGCGAGGCGCTGATCGCGCGCATACCGCGCGAGGGCAGCGCCACCGCGGTACGCTCGCGCAATCAGGTCATGACGCTCATCGTCCAGGAATATCTCCACCACGACAACATCCTCCAGCGTGCCCAGATCGCCATTGGCTTCGACGAATGGGATCGCTGGTGGCAGGCCGATCCGGCGATGCGGGCGGAAATTCTTGGCGGGGTGCTGCGGCCGGTCGGCGCGACCGCCGCAAAGGACGCCGCGATGCTGTCCGACATGAAGGCCGTCACTCCAAGAATCGCCGGTGGACGAGGCCGCGGGGCTTGATCTTGTCCGCCGAAATCA
>JBDTLN010000024.1:0-11243 GCA_039934795.1 Bauldia sp.
CGGTGGTTGGGGGGCCAAACTGCCGTTGAAAATGTTAGGGTGCCTGGCATCCCGCCACGCATAGGCGCGAGCAAGAGCGCGCTGGAACCACGGCGGCAGGATGCGCTGGGGTTCAGGGACGGCAGCGAAATGGCCGGAAAAGGCAGCAGGAAGCATGAGCGGCAACGGCGTGAAACTACGTTCGCAAGCCTGGTTCGGCGGAACCGATCGCGATTCGATGATGCACCGAAGTTGGATGAAGAACGAGGGCATGCCGGCCGACTCGTTCGACGGGCGCCCGGTCATCGGTATCTGCAATACGTGGTCCGAGCTGACGCCATGCAACGCGCATTTCCGCCAGATCGCGGAGCGGGTCAGGCGTGGCGTCCTCGAGGCCGGCGGCTTGCCGCTCGAGTTCCCGGTGATGTCGCTCGGCGAGTCCAATCTCCGCCCGACGGCAATGCTGTTCCGCAATCTCGTCAGCATGGACGTTGAGGAATCGATCCGCGGCAATCCTCTCGACGGCGTCGTCCTCCTCGTCGGCTGCGACAAGACTACGCCGGCGCTTCTTATGGGCGCGGCGAGTTGCGACCTGCCGGCCATCGCCGTCTCCGGCGGGGCAATGCTGAATGGCCAGTTCCGCGGCAAAGAGCTCGGCTCAGGAACCGACATATGGCGGTTCAGCGAGGACGTGAAGGCGGGGAAGATGTCGCTCGCGGACTTCCTCGATTCTGAAGCCGCCATGAGCCGCTCGCCCGGCCATTGCATGACCATGGGCACGGCTTCGACCATGGCCACGATGGTCGAAAGCCTCGGCATGGGCATGCCCGGCAACGCCGCGATCCCGGCGGTGGATTCGCGCCGCATGGTGCTGGCGCAGCTTGCCGGCCGGCGTATCGTCGACATGGTCCGCGAGAACCTTGTCATGTCCAAGATTCTCACCCGAGAGGCATTCGAGAATGCCATTCGGGTCAACGCCGCGGTCGGTGGCTCGACCAATGCGGTGATCCACCTGCTTGCCCTCGCCGGGCGGATCGGCGTCCCCGTCAACCTCGAAGATTGGGACCGGCTCGGCCGGAGCATACCGACAATCGTTGACCTCATGCCCTCCGGCCGCTTCCTCATGGAGCAGTTTTACTATGCGGGCGGACTACCGGCGGTCCTCCGCGCTCTTGCCGAGGCTGGCCTCCTTCACAAGGACGCGCCGACGGTCAGCGGCAAGACCCTGTGGGAGACCTGCGCCGAGGCAGAGAATTACAACGAAGAGGTCATCCGACCGTTGACCAATCCGCTCACCAGCGAAGGCGGCATCCTCGTCCTCAAGGGTAACCTTGTTCCCGGCGGGGCGGTGATCAAGCCATCGGCAGCGACCCCGTCGCTGATGCAGCATCGCGGCCGGGCCGTCGTCTTCGAGACCATCGAGCACTACCACGAGCGCATTGGCGATCCGGCTCTCGATGTCGACGAGACTTGCGTTATGGTTCTGAAGAACTGTGGTCCTCGGGGCTATCCCGGAATGGCCGAGGTCGGCAACATGGGGCTGCCGCCAAAGGTTCTGAAAAAGGGTATCACCGACATGGTGCGCATTTCCGACGCACGCATGAGCGGCACCGCCTACGGCACGGTCGTCCTGCATGCGGTGCCCGAGGCGGCTCTGGGCGGGCCGCTGGCGGTCGTGCGCGATGGCGATATGATCACCCTCGACGCCGCTGGCCGCCGCCTCACCCTCGAAGTGGGCGATGTGGAACTGGCAGAGCGTCAACGTTCCTGGCGGCCGCCGGCGCCGAAAATGAGCGGCGGCTATCAGAGCCTCTATGTGGAGCATGTATTGCAGGCCGACCGCGGCTGCGATTTCGATTTTCTCGTCGGCAAACGCGGCGCCGAAATTCCGCGTCATTCGCACTGAGCCGGAAGTGAATGGAAGCGACCGACGCCAGATATCCGAGCCTGAAGGACCGTATTGTCTTCGTGACAGGCGGCGGCTCCGGCATCGGTGAGAGCACCGTTGAGCATTTCTGCGCGCAGGACGCCCGCGTAACCTTCGTCGATGTTCAGAGCGGGCCGTCTGAAGGGCTGGTTGAGCGGATCGCAAAACAAGGGCATCGCCGGCCGCGTTTCATCCAGGCTGACCTGCGCGACGTCGCCTCCCTGCGGGCGGCGATCGACCGTACGGGCAAGGAGGACGGGCCAATCAGGGTGCTCGTGAACAATGCCGGAAACGACGACCGGCATGTCACCGCGGATGTCACCCCCGAATACTGGGACGACCGCATGGCGGTGAACCTTCGTCACCAGTTCTTCGCGGCTCAGGCAGTGCGTCCGCAAATGCGCGACGCCGGCGGGGGCTCGATCATCAATTTCGGCTCGATCACCTGGCTGGTCGCCGACACCGACGGGATCGCGTATGTAACCGCCAAGGCCGCCATCAACGGCATGACCCGCTCGCTGGCCCACGAATTTGGCAAGGAACGCATCAGGGTCAATTGCGTCATGCCCGGCTGGATCATGACCAAACGCCAACTCGATCTTTGGGTGACGCCCGAAGGCGTTGCCCAGATAGAACGCAGCCAAAGCCTGCCCGACCGTCTCTATCCGCCGGATGTCGCGCGGATGGTTCTGTTTCTGGCGTCGGATGATAGCCGCATGTGCACCTCACAGAACTTCATCGTCGACGGCGGTTGGGTTTGACCGCCGGCTCGTTCCACAGAAAATCAGAGGGACAACAGAAAATGCGCAACATATCCAGAACCGTGCTTTCGGCCGCTGCGATGTTCGCCGCGACTGCATTGATCGCTTCGCCCGGCTTCGCCAAGGAGCTCCGCATCCTCGCCTGGGAAGGCTACGCCGACCCGGATTGGGTCAAGGCTTTCGAGGGCGAGTGCAAGTGCGACGTCAGCGTCGTCTTCATCGGCACCGACGATGAGATCTGGGCGAAAATCAAGGGCAGCGAAGGCAAGGACTTCGACCTTTTTGCGGTCAACACCGCCCAGCTCCAGCGCTACATCGACGCCGGGCTCACCACGCCTTACGACCTCGACAAGGTGCCGAACCAGAAGCAAACGCTGCCGCGCTTCCAGGACCTCTCCAAGGTCACAGGTGTCATGCGCGACGGCAAGGTGATGGCAGTCCCCTATGCGTTCGATTCGATCGGGCTCATCTACGACACGGACAAGGTGAAGGAGGCGCCGACCTCGTGGAAGGTCCTCTGGGATCCGCAATATTCCGGCAAGGTGCTCGGCTACGACAACGGCGAGCACAACTTCACGATCACGGCGCTGACCATGGGGGTCGCGGATCCCTTCCACCTGACCGACGACCAATTGAAGGAGGCCGAGAACAAGCTGATCGACATGAAGAAGAACGTGCTCAGCTTCTACACGACCGCCGACGAGGCGCTGCAGCTTTACCAGCACAATGACATTGCCGTGATCTTCGCAAACTACGGCCAGCAGCAGGTGAAGACGATGCAGAAAGCCGGCGCTCATATCGCCTATGTGAACCCGTCGGAGGGTGCCCCCGCCTGGCTCGATACGTGGGCGATGACCAGCGGCGTCCAGGACAAGGATCTGGCCGAGTCGTGGGTCAATTTCGTTCTCCAGAAGCAGATCGGCCAGCAGCTTTCCGATCGCACCGGCTTCGGCAATACGGTTGCTCCTTTCGACAGCGCCAAGCCCGATGACAAACTCGTCTGGCTGAAGGACGTCGAGGATCCGACCAAGCGCGCCGATCTCTGGAACGAGGTCAAGGCAGCGCAATAAAAACGTTGCGCTTGCGGCCGGGCGGGTACGCCGTCCGGCTGCATGGCTTGTGACAAGGGACACTCGGCCGACCTGATGGAAGTCGCGACGAAGACGATTGTCGAACTCCGCAAGGTGGCAAAGTCCTACGGCGGAACCGAGATCCTTCACGACATCGATCTGGCGCTCCGCGACGGCGAGTTCATGACCGTGCTCGGGCCGAGCGGTTCGGGCAAAACCACCATCCTTCGCGTGATCGGCGGACTGGTGCGGCCAACGCGCGGCACCCTGCTTCTCGACGGCGCCGATATCTCGGCCATGCCGATCAACCGGCGTCCGTTCAACACCGTCTTCCAGGACTACGCCCTGTTCCCGCACATGACGGTCGAGGCGAACGTCGCCTATGGCCTCAAGGTGCGCGGCGTCGGCAGGAGCGAGATACGCCGCAAGGTCGGCCTGACCCTGGGGCTGGTGGCGCTCGACGGCTTCGGCGGGCGGTTTCCGGCTCAGCTGAGCGGCGGCCAGCAACAGCGCGTAGCGCTCGCCCGCGCCATCATTTGCGCCCCCCGCCTGATTCTCCTCGACGAACCGCTTGGTGCCCTCGATGCCGAGCTTCGCCGCCAGATGCAGCGCTTTCTCAAGCAGCTCCAGCGCGAGATCAAGACCACGTTCCTGTTCGTCACGCACGACCAGGAGGAGGCGGTGACCATCGCCGACCGCATCTGCGTCATGAACAGCGGACGGATCGAGCAGCTTGGCTCGCCCCAGGAGGTCTACTACCGCCCGGCGAACGAATACGTCGCGCGTTTTTTCGGCGACAACAATCTGATCGATGCGACGGTCATAGAAGCTAACCACATCGCCACGGCGGTCGGCCGGTTCCGCTGCGCGTTCGACGGCGTCGCCATCGAGAGCGGCCGCCGCGGCAAGCTTCTGATCCGCCCCGAGGCCATCGCCTTTGGCGATGCCGGAAACCCAAACCGGCTTCGGGTTCGCATCGAAGAGGCAAACTTCGCCGGGCCGGTCTCGCAGGTGCGAGTCGCGGCCACGGCCGGCCCTGAGGTGAAGCTGATGATCAAACTGCCGAGCCGCGCCGCCGGCTTGCCGGTGGCGGTTGGTGGCGAGGCCGAAGTGAGCTGGAGCGAGCGGGAATGTCACTTCGTTCCGGCGTGATCCCGATCGGTGCCGGCGAGCAGGAACGGCCCGGTCCGTTGCGCATCATCATAACGGTTGTCGCCTATGCGCTGCCGGCCGTTTTCATCCTGCTGCCGCTCGGCCTGTTCCTGCTGCAAAGCTTCTACTATGTCGATCACGGCGCGGAAGTACGCGAGCTGACCATCCGCAACTACGTACGCTTCTTCAGCGACGCGGCCTTCGTGCCGGTGTTCTTGCGCACCTGCGTCGTTTGCCTGGCGGTCGCTGGAATATCGGTCGTGTTCGCCTACCCGATCGCCTACCTGCTGGCGAGCCTGCAGGGCCGCCGCAAATATGTGCTGGCGCTGGTCTTCGTCATCCCCCTGATGATGAGCTACATCATCAAGATCTACGCCATTCGCGCGATCCTCGGCGGCAACGGTTTCCTCAACCGCATCCTTCTCTTCCTTGGCATCGTCGATGCTCCCCTCAACTTCCTCATTTTCAATCTCCAGGCGGTCACGCTGACCCTCGCGATCCTCCTGCTGCCCTTCGCCATCCTTCCGATCTTTATCGCGCTGGAGCGCGTTCCCCGGACCATCCTCGACGCGTCCGCCGATCTCGGGGCCTCGTCCTGGCAGACGTTCTGCCGCGTGATCTGGCCGCTATCGCTGCAGGGTACGATCGTCGCGGCGACCTTCACCTTCGTCCTTGCCCTCGGCGATTTCGTCACGCCGCAAATGGTCGGCGGCACCAGTGGCATGACCTTCGGTCGCATTATCTACAGCCAGTTCGGCTTTGCTTTTAACTGGCCTTTCGGCGCGGCGTTGTCGGTGATCCTCCTGGTCCTGGTTCTGGCGGCACTGCTTCTGACCAGCCTTTTCGGCCGCGCGAGGCATCAGCTTTGATCCGGATCTCCCCCGTCGCCAGGATCGGGCTTGGCCTCATCGGCGGGTTTGTCCTCGTCGTCCTCTATGGGCCGCTCTTCATCGCGGTGTTCTTCTCGTTCTTCGAGTTCCAGAACAACGCGGTGCAATGGGACAGCTTCTCGTTCGACGCCTATGTCTCGCTGTTCCACGACGAGAGTATCCTCGAAGCCGTCGGGAACACGCTGTTTGTCGGTGCTGCCGCCGTCGTCTTGTCGGTCATCCTCGGGACGGCGCTCGCCTTCTACTACAACGGCAGCCGCTCGCGCTTTCGCGAGCTCCTCCAACTGGTGATCTTCCTGCCGTTCCTGATGCCGCCCATCATCACCGGCCTGTCGCTCCTCATCTTCTTTCGCGAGATCGATGTTCCGCGCTCGCTCTGGACGGTGATTATCGGCCACACCGTCTTCGTCCTCGCTCTGGTCTACCGGATCGTGCTGACCCGCCTGCAGACGCTGCGTACGAGTCTGGTCGAGGCCTCGCTCGATCTTGGAGCCAGCCACTGGCAGACTTTTCGCTACGTGCTGCTGCCCGGCCTGATGCCGGCCATCGGTTCGGCGGCGATCCTGGCCTTCGCGCTGTCCTTCGACGAGACGCTCATCACCCTGTTGGTAACGGGCACCGACTCGACCCTGCCAATGCGCCTCTGGGCGATGATGCGGATGGGCTTCGCGCCCGACATCAACGCGCTGGTCGCCGTGATCCTCGTCGGCAGCACGCTGCTCGCACTCTTCGCCATCCGCTTCGTCAAGATTCCGATGCAACCGAACTGACCGGAGAGATCATGGACAAGAAGCTCGTCGAACTCGCAATCGAGACGCTCTATTCCGGCGTCATCTCGGATGTCCTCGACGGCCTCGGCCATTGGCATCACGCAATGGCGCCCAATATCCGGCCGCTCGACGAGACCCTCACGATGTTCGGCAAGGCCCGAACGGGGCTCTACACGCGCGTCTATCATGTCGATCCGAAGATCAATCCCTACGAACTGGAGATCGCCCTTATCGACAGCCTCATGCCCGGCGAAATACCCGTGCTGGCCTGCCCGCCGGGCAACGCTGTCGCGCCGTGGGGTGAGTTGCTTTCGACCGCTTCCCAGGCCCGCAAGGCGGCGGGCTGCATCACCGATGGCCTTGTTCGCGACGTCCGCTTCATCCGCTCGATGAAGTTTCCGGTCTTTGCAGGCGCCATCGGTCCGCTGGACAGCAAGGGCCGCGGCATCGTCACCAGCATCGACGTGCCCGTCGAATGCGGCGGCGTAATCGTCAACCCGGGTGACTGGATTTTCGGCGACGTCGACGGGCTCTGTGTCATACCGGCGGCGATGGCCGAAGAGGTGATCAGGCTGTCGTTGAAGAAGATCACCGCGGAGACAACGGTCCGCGACGAACTCGCCGCCGGCGAGCCGCTCGGCTCGGTCTTCGCCCGTCACGGGATCCTCTAGGAGGCGCGGCGCAGCGCCTCGGTGCGGGCGGCGTCCACTGTCCCGTCGGCGGCGATAGAAACGCCGTATACCGCCTCGGCCCGTTCACGGGACACCCATCCTTCACTTACGTCGTGGAGCACCCGGTCGACCGAGCGCTCGCGCGCCGGGCCGTAGCCGCCTCCCCCGCAGCTATACGAGACCATCGCCTCGTCAGGGCGAATAACCACCTCGGCGCAATTGGGAACGGCCTCCAGCGACCCATCCGCTCGTCGGCGGAACTGCGAGGAAGGCGCCGCAGTTCCTCCACCGCGGGTCCCTTTTGCCGGGTTGAAATTACCGTCGCTGACATAGGCGACGATCATATCGCAGCCGACCGGCGAGAATTCGGACAAGGCGGCGACGGCTCCGCGGAAACGCCCGGCGCCTTCGGTGTCGGGCAGAAGCCGCCGCTCGTGCACGAAGATCGGGTGGCGCAGCTCGTCGATCTCGATCGAATCCTGGTAACACATGCCGGCGTTGCCGACGTGAAGGATGGTCAGCCAGCCGTCGCTGTGCGGTGTGCCTGCTCCGCCCGTACAGCCGAGGTATACCTCGTTGACGAAAGGCTTGCCGGCGTGGACCCCGGATATTACGCCGGACGACGGAGGGATGACGGCACCCGTCTCCGCCATGCCAAGGCCGTCGGCAAGCTCGGCGATCGCGGCCTGCACGGGATTGGCGACACGGTCGGCGATGTTGGTGGTTGCGACCGAGCAAGAGGTCGGATGGATCGGCCGGCCGGCAATGCATCCGTCGCGAATGTGGACTTTTATCCGTCGGAAGCTGCCTTCGTTCTTCGGAACGGTCTGATCGATCGAATTGAAGATCGCCACCATCGGCGCCGACAAGGCACAGCCTTCGGAGAGGTTCAGGCCGTTTTCCATGCTGTCCGGGTTGTCTCGCAAATCAACCTCGATCATCGCCTCTTCCGGCTTGATCTCGACCGTGACCTTGATGGTGACACCGTCCACCGGCGTTCCGGGAAAAGGGTCGTGCGTGCTGGTGCGCGTAATCCTGCCTTTCGGCATGGCGCGTATCGTCTCGATCATCCGTTGTTCGCTGTATTCGAACCATTGCTTGGTGTAGGCGGCCAGAAGGTCCCAGCCGACTTCCTTTCCGAGGGCCAGGATCTCGCGTTCACCGACCCGCGCCGCGCCCAGTGTGGCGAGGTAGTCGCCCCACCACTGGTCGGGCACGCGCATCCGCAGCCGGCACATGCGCACGATATCCATGACGTGCTCGTAGTTGTCCTGGATTTTCACCGCCGGGAAGATAAGCGCACCTTCGGCATAGACGTCTTTGGCGCCGCCCATGTAGGTGGTCGGAAGGGCGTTGCCGCAATCCGCCTGGTGTCCTTTCGCAAGGACCGTGAAACGATGGATGCCTTCATCGTCGATGATCGGAATGAGGATCGAGTGATCGGCCGGATGGGTGCAGCCGTGGTACGGAGAATTATGCAGGTAGGCATCGCCGCGCCTCAGCACCGGGTGGTTCTCGGTCATGGTCCTCGTCATGATCTCGGGACCGCGCAAAACGTGGATGGGAAGGCTTTCGGCAGCGGCAAGAAGCTCGTGATCAGCCGTCAGGACAGCGCAGGAAAAATCGTGCGCGATCGTGAGAATTCCGGAGCGGCCGGTCCGGAAGAGCGTGTTCGCCATCTTCCGGGCAATGCCGTTGAAGCGTGCGGTGAGCACCGCAGTCCGGATGCCATCGATATTCGACCCCCCGTCAGCCATTCGCTGTCTCTCCCTCTCAAACGTCGATAACAAGCGTGCCGAGTTTGTCGCGAGCAGCGACGACTCCGGGGTCTATGACGATCGAGGTGAAGCTCGATTCGACGATCGCCGGGCCGACGATAGTCGCGCCCGTGGGAATGGCCTCGAACCTGAAGACTTCGACCTCGCGCGCTTCCTTGGCGGCGAGAAAGCGCACCCGCCGCGAAGGCAGTTTGGCCGACGATCCCGCCGACCGCACGCGGCCCGGGGCGCCGGTGCCGATACGGCACCGCACTTCGGCGTTCCAGCCGACGGTCTCGATCGGGGAACCCGGATCGCTGACCGCAAAGACCTGTTGATGCGTGCGATGAAAGTCGGCGACGAGGCCGGCAACGTCGCCGGCCGTTTCAAAGCGCGAGGCGCGAAGCGGGACCTCAATCTCCCAGGCCTGGTCGGGGTAACGCGCCTCGGTCGACCAGTCGACGACGAAATCGGTCCCTGCGCCGGAATCGGAAGCGAAGGTGCGGCAACGCTCTTCCAGGCGAGCGAGAACCGTGTTGACGGCGTTTCGGTCGAACCTGTCGCTGTTCGTGTGGAACATCGCGTGGTAGCGCGAAGTGAGGTCGGAGATGTGGGCGCCCGCGGCGGCCAGGGCAGCCCCCGGCTCTGGGACCAGCACACGCCGGCAACCGAGCCGGCGGGCGATAGCGACGCAATTGAGGCCACCGGCGCCGCCGCCTGCAACGAAAGCGGTCTCCGTCGGGTCAACGCCCTGGTTGACCGTGATGTCCATGATCGCCTGCACCATGTTTTCCGTCGCAAGCTCGATGATGGCGACAGCCGCTTCCTCGACCGACTTCCCCAGCGGCTCGGCGATATCCCGCCGGACCGCTTCTGCCGCCGCCATTGTGTCCATCGACATCAGCCCGCCGAGGAAGAAATCCGGATCGACGAAGCCAAGGACCAATGCTGCGTCGGTGACGGTCGGGCGGGTGCCGCCTCGTCGGTAGGCCGCGGGGCCAGGCACCGCACCCGCGCTGATCGGGCCGACATGCAGGAGACCGCCCCGGTCAACCCAGGCGATCGAGCCGCCGCCGGCGCCGATGCTGCGTACGTCGACCGATGGCATGCCGGTCATATGGCTGACCAGCGGCTTGCCGAGCCAGGTCTCGCGCGTCCGCGGGATTCGGCCATTGCGAACCAGCGAAACGTCGAATGTCGTGCCGCCGGTATCGCCGACGATAAGCGTTTCGGTATTCGCGGAGGAGCTGTACGCAAACGCGCCGACCGGTCCCATGCTCGGTCCGGAATTGACGAGCTGGACTGGAGCCTCGGCGATAGACGCGACATCCATCACGCCGCCTTGCGACGTGATGATGAGCACTCGACCGGCAAATCCGGCCCCGCGCAGCCGCTCCTCCAGTGTACCGAGATACGCATTCATGGCTGGCTTCAGGGATGCGTCGATGCAGGTTGACATCGCGCGCCGATATTCGCGGATGGAAGGGTTGACGCGATGCGAGAGCGTATAGACAACGCCGGGCAAGTGCTTTTCAAGCAGCCGGCCGAGGACGATTTCGTGCTCGGGATTGACGATCGACCAGAGCAAACACACGGCAACCGCTTGGACCTTGAGCTCAGCCAGGCGCTGAAGCACGACGATTGTCGCCGCCTCGTCGAGCGGCGTCTTTACCGATCCGTCGACCATGATGCGGCCCGGTATCTCGAAGGTCAGGGCCTTCGGGATGTACGGTTCGGGATAAGGGGTCTTGAAGTCGAAGGCCTCGGCGCGCCCGCCCTCGCGCCAGACAAGTGTGTCAGGGTGCCCCTGGGTGGTGAGGAACGCGGTCCGGGCCGTTGAGCCGGTGACGATGGCGTTTATGGCGTGGGTAGTACCGTGAACGAGCAGGGTGCCGCGCGCTAAATAGTCGGCCAAGGCTTCGCCCGAGGCTTCGGCGGCCGCGGCGAGCGAATTGATCACTCCCGCGACGGGATCGGACGGAACGGTGGCCGTCTTGTGGAGACTAAGCCCCCCATCGAGTTCGGCGACGACCAGATCCGTGAACGTCCCGCCGGTATCGACCGCGAAGCGAAGCCCTGTCTCAGCCACACTGCAACCCCCCAGCCGGCGCCATTCTGCCCGGCTATGGATACGCAGTTTCGTTGCCCAGAACAATTGAGAGAACGTCTATCGCCGGAAGATGCTTATGTCGGGAGTTTCACGCTCTTGCGTGGTGGAGGCCCGGTCCGCGCGCCAGTCACGACACCTTGCTATTGAGCGTTGCAG